>NZ_CP021497.1:0-300000 GCF_002776555.1 Candidatus Legionella polyplacis | reverse complement strand
GTTTATGTATTTATACTGTAAATTATATATATTATAAATTTATATATAAATTTTATTGGAATAAATATTAATAATATATTTACTATTAATCATAGCTGATTTTTGTTATATTTAATTTTTTTATTTGTTTTAGGATAATCATGATAGTGTTGTTTAAAGTGTTTAATATTTATAAGCTATGTGCAAAGATACAATACCATTGTGTAAATCATAATATGAACAATTTTGAAATCCTGATTTTTCAATCATAAATTTTAATTCTGTTTGTGAAGGGTGTATTTGAATTGATTCTACTAAGTATTTATAGCTATTTTTGTCTTGAGCAATTATTTTTCCTAATTTTGGTATTATGTAAAATGAATACAAATTATATAATTTTTTGATTAATAGGGATTTAGGATGTGAAAATTCTAAAATAAGTATTTTTCCACCTGGTTTACAAATGTTAAACATTGATTTTAATGTTTTTTCTTGATCAGTTATATTTCTTAGTCCAAAACTAATAATGATACAATCAAAGCTGTTTTTATTGAAAGGCAAGGATTGAGCGTTGGCTTGGATAAAAAAAGTGTTATTAATTATACCTAAATCTAGTAGTTTATTTCTTGATATTTTAAGCATTTCGTAGTTTAAATCTACAAGAAAGAATTTTCCTATTCCTTTCATTTTTTTTCTTAATAGAATTGTTATGTCCCCTGTTCCACTGGCTAGATCTAACACTGTTTGTCCAGGCTTTACATGACTATTTTTAACTGTAAATTTTTTCCATTGATAATGCAATCCTATGGACATAATATTATTCATTAAATCATATTTTTTTGATACATTTGTAAAAATATTCATTATTTTTTTTTCTTTTTCTTTTAAATTTATTAATCTATATCCAAAGTGAGTTTTATCATATGTTTTTTTCATTTTTAAGTATTTTTTTTTATTTATTTTATTTTGTTTTTTAAAATGTTGTTAGAAATCTTATTTTTTTAATTATATTTATTGTATTTTATTAAAATATTTTTTTATATAAATTTTATAAAAATTTAAGATATTTTTCTCCATTTGCGTTTTTAATGATTTTATTTTTAATTGGGATTATATTTTTTAATAGTTTTAGTCCTAATGATCGTAATTTAATAATAGATTTTTTTGGATTATATAGAATAAATTTTAGGATTTCTGTTATAAATATAGTTTCCCATACATGTTTTTTTCTTTTGCAATTATATAACTGTAAAGCTTTTTTTGAGTTTAAATTATTATTGAATTTTTTTAAACAATTAATCCAAATTAATATGTCATATATTCCTATGTTAAATCCCATTCCGGTTATTGGATGGATTGTATGAGCTGCATCTCCCAATAATATCCATTTGTTTCCAGAATATTGTTTTGTATTATGTATTTTTATTGGAAATATGTGTCTTTTACTTTTTAATATTATTTTTCCAAGTTTATTATTTAATAATTTTTGTAGTTTTGAAGTAAATTCTTGTTCTTTAAAAAACATTATTTCTTTTGATGCATTACAAGGTAAAGACCATATTATAGATGATATTTTTTTATTTTTTAATGGTAAAATAGCTAGTGATTCATTAATACTAGTTTTTTGATAAGCTATATAACGGTGGGATTTTTCTGTGAGAATAATAGCAGTAATAGCATTTTGTGTATATGGCCAAGATATTGTGGGAATGTTTAGTATTTTTTTTGCAACAGAATTTTTTCCATCTGTAATGAGTAATAATTTTCCAATCCATGTGTTTTTTTGATTACTTACATTAATTCCAGTATTTGTATTTTTAATATTATTTATAGTATTTAATGGAAAAAAAAAGATATTTTGGAATTGAAAAGCTTTTTTTAGTAAAGTAATTCTTATATTGTAATCTGATATTACATACCCTAGTTGGGGTAATTGTATTGTTTTAGAATCAAATGTAATAGAAGATTTTCCTACAGAATCATATATATATATTTTTTTAAATGGATTTTTTTTTAATGTTTTCCAAATATCAATATATTTCAAAAATTTTTTTGTTGTAGAAGTAATGGTATAATTTTTTGGAGTTTTAATTATAGTTTTTTTTGAAATAATATTTTTTTCGATAATTGCAATAGAGAATTTTTTTTTTGCTAAAGTAATGGCTGATATTAATCCTATTAATCCTCCTCCTATAATAATGATATCGAAAAAGTTTTTTTTGTGTATCATTTGAAGTGATTAAATATTTTTGAATTTTAATTATATAAATTGGTATTGTAGCCTAATGTGTAATATATTAAAATTTTTTTTAAAAACTTTATATTATTTATTGCTAAAAAACCTAGACTTCTTAAAAAATTTATTTTATGAGATTTACCTTTAAAAATTTTTGTTATAATTTTAGTAACGTTAATAGTAGTTTTATGATCTTTTTCACGATTGTTTTGGTATAAAGCAAACATTTTTGGTGTTATTTTATGTTGAGTAATATATTTTGTTAGTGTATTTATATCTCGCAATCCTAAATTAAAACCTTGTGCTCCAATAGGATGTAAGGTATTGGCAGCGTTTCCAATAAATATTATTGGCCATAAAGTTACTTTTGGCATAGTAGATTGATATAGTTGATGTAATAAACGTTTTTTACTTATACATATAAATTTTCCTAATTTATATCCAAAATGTTTTTGTAAATATTTTAAAAAAAATTCTTTATTTATTTTTAAAAGCCATTGAGCTTTTTTAGTTGGTAATATCCAAATAATAGTTATTTGAGATGAATTAATTGGAAGTATGGCTAAAGATTCTGAATGTTTAAAATATTTATATGCTGTGTATGAATAATTTTTTTTTATGGTTATATTTGCTGTAATAGCTTTTTGTTTATGGATTTTTTCTATTTTACTTTCTGATCCAATTATTTTTCTTACAGATGATGTAGTTCCATCTGATGCAACAATTAATTGAAAGTTAATATATTTTTTTATTTTAGATTCTATATTATATATAGTTGCAATTCTTTTAAGAGTATTTATTTTTTTAAGTATTGAAGAGCAAAATATAGAATTTTTGTCTATCATTTTATATAAAATTTTATTTATTATATTAGCTTCTATAATATAACCAACAGGTTTATTTGTTTTTCTTTTTATACAAATTTTTCCAAAGTGTTTATGTGCTGAAATGTGTATTTTATAAATTGGAGTTGATTTTTTTTGTAAAAAATTCCAAATTTTTAGTTTTTTTAAAATACAAATACTGTTTAGAGATAAAAAAATATTTTTTGAATAATAGTTTGTGGAAGAATTTTTATTGTTTGCAGAATTTTTTTCTACTAACAAAATCTTATATCCATTATTTTTTAATGCTAAGGCTAGAATCATACCTATAATTCCGCTTCCAATAATAAGGACATCAGTTTTTTCTATCATTTTAAATAAAAATTAATTAATTATTTTTTTGTTTTAATAGAGATTTAATATAAATTTTTTATATTTATTTAATAATTTAGTAAATTATATTTTTATTTATATTTTATTTATGAAATAGTTATATTTTTTTATTTTAAATTTATATGGTTTCTAAAATTTTTATATTTATTGTTATTTTTTATTTAAAGTTAATTTAATAATTATTTTTATAAAATATAGGTGTTGATTAAAATTGATTTTTAGTAAAATTAAATTATGTGTATATAATTTTTTATTATTTGTTAAGGTTTTACAAAAAAATAAAAAATGTTTATGTTAATCTATTTTTTTTAAGATTTTTTATTCTATTATTAATATTTAAATTTAATATAAAAATTTATTCTATTAGATAGAATAATTATTTTGTAAAATATTTGTATTATATAAAGTATTTTTAATTGTTAAAAATATTTTATTCTATATATATTAAATATAATAGATGTAATCTATGATAGAGTTGATTAGTTTTACTAATAGTTTTTAACTATATTAAATATAATATTGTTTATTAAATTATTATAATATAAAGTATATATATTTTATATGGATTGTTTAATTATTTTTTTTTGTTATTATATGTAAATAAACATTAAGTATTTAGTAAATATTATTTGTTTTTTAGTAAGTATTATATGGTTTTATATAGTATATATTTTACTTTAAATATTTGTATATTTATTGAAAATATATTAAATTTAATAAATTAAATATTTATTATGAATAAATGGTTTATTATAAATTTTAAAATATTTTTTGATTAGAAGTGATATTATTTTTTTTGAGTAAAAATTTAAAAATATTTTATTATAAAAAATTTATATGTTTATAATGATTTAGTATTGAAAAATATATTTTTTAATTCTAAATAAATAGTTTTAATTTACAAAGATTGATTTTTAATCATAGTTATATACTATGTTATATAAATAGTATTAAATATAAAATATTTTTAAGACATAATAGTAATTTGTTTTGCAATTATGTTTAATAAGTTTCTATTTATAATGGTTTTTTATAATTTATAATGTTATTCCCGGTAGCTCAGTTGGTAGAGCGGATGACTGTTAATCATTAGGTCGCAGGTTCGAAGCCTGCCCGGGGAGCATAAATTATTTTTTTTTAGAGAGTCGGCGAATATATAGAGTTCTATGTTTAGTATGAAGATTATTTTTTTTATGTAATTTTTTATTTTTTAAAAACTGAATTAACATTGGGATTATACAAATTATTGTGATTCCAAATATAAGGATTGATTTATAGTATATTTTTTTAGAAAGATAAATGCTTTTAGGTGGGATGAAACTATATATTAGAGTGATTAGTTCTCCTATACTTCCTAGTAAAATTATAATTATTAATCCGGTAATACCTCCTGGTATTTTAAAATGTGTGGATGTTTTTGAATTATTCATCATACGTAATTTAACTACTGTAATAATCATACATAGATACATTAACATATAAAGTTGAGTTGTTATAGTATTTAAAATCCAGTAAGAACTATTTATATTTGGTATAAATAGAAACAATGTTGATATCAGGCTAACAATAATTCCTTGTATAATTAATATAATTGTAGGCGCTCCATTAGAATTTATTTTTGTTAGAATTTTTGGAAGGTTTTTATCTTTTGCAGCAAATAATAATCCTTTAGTAGGTACTATAATCCAATTATTAACACTTCCAAGACATCCTATAGATAGTAGTATTCCTATAATTTGTATAATAAATAAATGGTCTAGATGATATTTTTTTAAAAAAATATCAAAAATTTGCATAATACCTTTGATTAGATCGATATTTTTTTTAGGTAAAATTATTGCAATAGATAAAGATCCTAATATAAAAATAATAAGTAGAATAGATATCGAATATAATAATACTCGTATAAAGTTATATTGTGGATTATAGATATTATTTACATATGCTGTTGCTATTTCAATTCCGCAAAATGACATGATAACAGATGTTAAGGATGAACACATATTTTGATCAAACCAATTAATATTGATATTTTTTATTCTTAATGAAATTTGTACAGGATTTTTTAATATGATCCATAAAAATCCTACAGATATTATTAATAATATAGGTATAAATAATCCTAATAAAGTACATATATTATTAAACAATGATGATATATAAATACCATTAAGGTTAATGATAGTGACTGACCAAAAGGTAATTAAGATTATTGCCCATATTAAATATGGGTTATTTGTTTTTGATGGATATATTGAATAAATTACAGTTCCTGATATAAAAGATAATATTGTTGGATACCAAATAATGTTTTCTATCCATTGTATCCAAATTATTAAAAATGCTATTTTTTTTCCTAAAGCTTTTTTTATTTGATAATAAATATTATTTTCTTTTTTGTTGATTTTTGAAGATAATTCTGCTGTTATTAGTGCCATTGGAATTAAAAAAAATATAGTTCCTAATATAAAAAATATTATAATTTTATTTCCAAACAAGGCAGTGATTGATAAATTTCGAATATTTCCTATAGAATTTACAATGATCATTGTAAAACTAAAATTATTAAGTAAATATTTTTTATTTTTCATTATTTTTTAAAAAAATATTTTTTATATTTATAGATAAATTTTTATAAATAATTTATTTATTTTTTTGAAATTGATTTTATAGATAAATTTTATATTAAAGTATAGTATTATTTTATATTGTTAAAGTTTTTGATTCCATTTAAAATTATTTGAATAGCTGAGTTTTTGTTTTTCCAGTTTCCTATTGTTACCCATTTATTTTCTTCTAAATCTTTATAATGTTGAAAAAAATGTTTTAAAGATGATAATAAACTTTCTGGAAGATCTTTATAAGATTGTATATCTTTATAATATTTAGTAATTTTTGTTATAGGTACTGTTAAGATTTTTATATCTATCCCTGCTTCGTCATGCATTTCAAGTAATCCTATTGGTCTACAGGTAATTACTGAATAACTAACTAATGGGATAGGAGTAATTACTAACGCATCAATTGGATCTCCATCATCAGATAATGTGTTCGGTATATACCCATAATTACTTGGATAGCACATAGAGGTAGATAAAAATCTATCTACAAATAAAGTTTCTGTTTTTTTATCTATTTCATATTTTATTGGTTTACTATACATAGGGATTTCAATAATAATATTGATTTCATTAGGTACGTTATTTCCAATGTTTATATTTGTTAAATTCATTTTATTTTTTATTTATATTTTTAGTATTTTCATTATTTTAGTCTATTTTAGATTAAATATCTATTTTATGATCTTAAATAAAATTGTTTTTTATATATTCTATATATAGAATATTATTTTTTTGATAAATATTTTAATTTTTTTAAAATAAAAATTGACGTATGTAAAATATTTTATATATAATAAAATATTAAATGTATTTTAGGAAATCTTATATAAACTATAATTAGTAATTATAAGTGTTTTGTATTTATTATTGTAGGAAAAATAATTTGCAGTCTAGATATTTAAGATATTTTATTAGTGAATTAGATTTTTTATTAAGAATTTTATTTCCATTGTATATTCCTAAATCTATTATTAAGAATAATCCATCGTGTAATGTTAGTGATTATTTATTTTTTAATAAAAAAGATATTGAGTATATTATTAGTTTGCTAAGGATAGATCATACTGGTGAAATATGTGCTCAAGCACTTTATAGGAGTCAATTATTTTTTATAAGAAGATTTGGAATAAGAAGGAAATATATAAAGGTTGGAATGGAAGAAATAAATCATTTATTTTGGTGTGAACAACGTTTAAAGGAATTAGGAGGAAGCGTTAGTAAGTTAAATTTATTTTTTTATATATGTTCGTTTATCATAGGTTTGTTTGTTAGTTTATTTGGTGAAAATATAAGTCTTGGTTTTATTTCTGAATCTGAAAAACAAGTGGTAAATCACTTAAAAAGTCATTTAAAAAAAATACCTGTTCAAGATAGAAAAACTAGGATTATTTTAGAAAAAATGATAAGTGATGAATATGATCATTATAATTTTGCTAAAGATTATGGAGGAATAGTATTTCCTTGGTTTTTAAAAAAAGTTATGAAATATTTATCTCAAGTGATGATTTTTTCTAGTTATTATATTTAATTTGTGAAATAAAATTTATTTAAAAAGTTATAAATACATTACAAAATTTTTATTTTGTTTTTTTATAGATTTTATTTATTATTTAACAATAATTTGTATTTTATTATAAAATTTTAAGAGATTAAATTTTTTGTTATGAAAATAACATATTTTAATGTATTTATTTTTAATTTTTAATGAAAGCAATATAGAAAAATATATAGAATTATCCAAATAAAATCAACGAAATGCCAATACCATGATGCTAGTGTGAAACTTAAATTTAAATAATTATTTTTCTTAGAAAAATGTTTGTTTATAGTTTTGTTGTATGTAAAAATAATAGATAATATAATAGTGCCTATTAATACATGTATTCCATGAAATCCTGTCAACATAAAAAATATTGATCCATAGATTCCTGAATTTAAAGTTAAATAAATTTTTTTATATGCGTGTTTATATTCTATATATTGAAGTGCAATAAATATTGCACCTAATAATATGGTCATTAATATACTGATATTAAAGTAAAGTATCTTTTTAGCTTTTAAGTTTTTATCTGATAGGTAAATAGTTATTCCTGATATTGATAAAATTATAGTGTTTATTAGTGCTATACCATAAGGTTTTATATATTGTGTTGGTCCGCAAAATAAGTAATTATTTGGATTAATAATTAATGGCCATTGTGATTTAAATTTTGGCCATATAAAGATATGTGTTGCTGTTTGTTGGACAGATCCTCCTAATGTAGGTATAGACCAATTTTTAATAAAAAATAAAGAAAATAGCAATGTGCAAAAAAAACAAGTTTCAGAAAAAATAATCCATTTTATACATATTTTATAAGAGTTATTAACTTGCGATGTATAAAATTTATTTTCTTTATTGATATAAATAATCCATTGAATTATAGAGATTAGTATAATGATGCTTCCGAATAAACAATAGTATTGTGAATATATGTTTTTGTGAAGAAATAAGGTAAAAGATATTAGAGTAATTGTTATTCCAATTGCTATTAATATTGGAAGTAAAGTAGGTTTTGGAATGTAATAATTATTTTTTATAATGTTTTTCATTGTTTTTATGTTTTATATGATAAAATTTATATTTTATAAAAAGTGTAGCTTAAAATTATATTATTAATATTTTTTGGTATGTTTACATCAATGTAAAATATTAATGTCATTTCTGTAGTTTGATTTGGACTTAACGTTTGTTTTGTAAAACAGAAGCATTTAATTTTTTTAAAGAATTGTTTTGAATTGTTTGGTATAATATTTGGGATAGCTCTAATATAAATTGTTTTTTTGCTATTGTTTTCTGCATAAAAATTTATTTTAGTTTTTTGTCCAGAATATATTGTGATTTTTGGTATTTTAGAATAGAATCTCCACGGAAGGTTATTGTCGTAATTTGTAATAAATTCTATTGTTATTTTCTTTTTAAGAAAAATTTCATTATTTTTTTGATAAAAATTATTTTTTAGTAAATTTTTTTTATTAATTTTTAAGGTTTTACAAAATTTGTTGTATATTGGAATTAATGTAAATCCAAATCCAAACATTAATATTTCTATAAGTATTAATATAATTAATAATTTTTTATTATTTATTTTCATATTTATATTTGAAAAAATATTTTTTTTCTTAATTGATTTTTGGTGGTGTTTTAAAGCTATGATGAGGTGGTGGAGATGATAAAGTCCATTCTAGTCCTTTTGCTCCATCCCATACTATATTGTTAACTTTTTTAGATTTATTTTTATAATTAAAAATAGTTTGTAGTATATTTATTAAAAATATTATTTGGGATATTCCAAATATAAATGCTCCTATTGAGGAGATCATATTAAAATTACTGAATTGTGTAGAATAGTCAGATACTCTTCTAGGCATTCCAGCTAATCCTAAAAAATGCATTGGAAAAAAAAGAATATTTACTGAAATCACTGATAACCAAAAATGCCATTTACCTAATTTTTCATTATATTTATATCCACTCCATTTTGGAATCCAATAGTATATTCCTGAGAATAATGCAAAAATAACTCCTGGTACTAGTGTATAGTGAAAATGTGCTACAACAAAATATGTATCTTGATATTGGTAATCAGATGGTACTAAAGAAGACATTATTCCAGTAAATCCTCCAATCATGAATAGTAATATAAAGGATATTGCAAATAACATAGGAGTTTCAAATGTAATGGAACCTTTATACATTGTGCTAATCCAATTAAAAATTTTTATTCCAGTTGGTATAGCTATTATCATTGTTGTGTACATAAAAAATAATTCGGCGTTTATAGAAATTCCTGCTGTAAACATATGGTGTGCCCATACAATAAATGATAAAAATGCAATAACAATTGTTGCATAAACCATGGATTTATATCCAAATAATGGTTTTCTACTAAATGTAGGAACGACTTCAGATATTACGCCAAAAGCTGGTAATACCAGAACATAAACTTCTGGATGACCAAAAAACCAAAAAATATGTTGAAAGAGTATTGGATCTCCACCTCCAGATGCTTCGAAAAAACTTGTTCCTAAATGGCGATCGGCTAACATCATAGTTATTGTGGCTGCTAATACTGGTATTATGGCTAATAGTAAAAAAGATGTGACTAACCAGGTCCAGACAAACATAGGCATTTTCATATATTTCATTCCTGGAGCTCTTAAATTAATAATTGTTGTTGCAATATTAATTGCTCCTAATATAGAAGATATACCTATAATATGAATAGCGAATATCATATAATCAGTACTTGGAGGTGCATATTTAGTAGATAATGGTGCATACATTGTCCATCCAAAATTAGGTCCACCTCCTTTTTGAAATATAGTAGATATTAGTATAGAAAAGGCAAATGGTAATAGCCAAAAACTAAGATTATTCAATCTGGGAAAAGCCATATCTGTAGCTCCAATCATCATTGGGATTTGCCAATTTGCCAAACCTGTGAATGCTGGCATAATAACTCCAAATACCATAATAAGTCCATGCATGGTAGTCATTTGATTAAAGAAGTTTGGATTTATAAATTGTTGTCCTGGTTGAAATAGCTCTAATCTAATAATTAGAGCCATAAATCCACCTATAAAGAAGTTTATTATGGAAAAATATAAGTATAAGCTACCTATATTTTTATGGTTTGTTGTAGAAGACCATTTTTTTATAAAATTAAAAATTTTTTTAATAGTTTTTGTTGAAAATAATTTATGTTTTTTTATGTTATGATGCTTGTTCATATATATTTTTATTTAAAAATATTTGTTTTTTTTTTATAAGTTTATTAATATTTTGATATATTATTATTTAATAATTTATTAATGTTTATTATTGTTTTTTATTATTTCTATATCTTGTTCTTGTATGTCTTCATTAGTATTATTACCCCAAGCGTTTCTTTCGTATGTAACTATAGCTGCAATTTCAGAACTTGTTAATTGGTCTTTGAAAGATTGCATAGCTGTGCCTGGTATTCCGTATAATATTATATTAATATGTCTAGATATAGGACGTCCTGTTGTTATTGAACTATTTTTTAATGCTGGATATATAGGTGGTAATCCTTTTCCATTTATTTGATGACATGGAGAACATGTTTGTTCATATTTTTCTTTACCTATTTTCATTAATGTTATATGTGTAAGTTTTATAAATTTTTTTAGGTTTTTTTTATTTTTATAATTTTTATTTTTTTCATTTAAACTTTTGTTTTTATTAATCCATTTTTGAAAATCTAATAGGTTTATTGCTTTAATTACTATTGGCATGTAAGAGTGATTAATTCCACATAGTTCTGCGCATTGTCCTCTATATATACCAATATGTTTTATTATTGTCCAAGTTTCGTTTATATATCCTGGTATAGCATCTTGTTTAATTCCTAATTCTGGAATCCACCATGAGTGTATTACATCATTAGAGGTTATTAAAAAACGTATTTTTTTGTTAATTGGAAGTATAAGAGGTTTATTTACTTCTAATAAGTACCAAATATCTTTCTTTTTTTCATTGTGAATTTGATTATACGGTGTAGATAGTGAGCTGAAGAAATTAATTCCTTTATTAAGATATTCATATTGCCACTTCCATTGATATCCTGTAATTTTGATTGTGATATATGGATTGTCATTGGTGTTTTTCATGTATTTTAATGTTTTTGTGGCAGGTATTGCTAAGATTATTAGAATAATAAATGGGATAATAATCCATATTATTTCTAGTAATGTGTTTTTATAAAAGTTGCTTGCTTTATGATTATTATGTTTTCTATGTTTGATAAGTATGTACGTCATAATGGCAAATATGAATAATCCTATTATTGTACATATTATTAATGCAATCATATGTAGATTATATATAGCTTTACTTATAGGAGTGACTCCTTGATGCATGTTGATTTGCCAGTTGTCGGGTTGAATTATAATTTTGTCAATCATAAATATTTGTGTAATTAATGATTTTAAAATTTTTATTTTTATTATACATATTTATATGTAGGATAATATAAATATATTATCATAAAGGATAAATATTATTATTTATGACCTATTTTATAGGTAAATTATATTTTGTAAAATATTTGTTTTTTTTTAAATATTTATTATTTTATATTTTTAATATTTTAAAATATATCTTGTAATATTATTAAATATAATTAAGTATTGTATTGTGTTAATAGAATTTTTTTTTAAAAATTTTATTTTATATTTTATATGTTATTTTTAATAGTTATTTTATTTATGTATTTAGTGTTTTTTATTTTTTTTTATAATAAGTTTGTATTTTTGGTTAAGTTATTTTATTTTTTATTAATTATATTTCTCCATTGGGAGATATTTAAAGCGTTATTTAATATGTAATTTACTGCATTGACAATATCTGTTTTAGAACAGTTTAAACAGTTTCCTTTGATTGGCATATTATTATATCCATAAATAGTATGTTTATATAGTGTTTTGATATTAGAATATTTAATTCGCATAAACCAATTTTCTGCATCAAAAATTGTTGGAGCACCCATTTCTCCATTATAATGACACATTATACAGCTGTTTTTATATATAATTTTTCCTGTTTTAGAATTAGATAGTTTTTCATTTTCATTATTGATCCATATTGGATTAATAGTATTTATATTTTTTAAATATGTTGCAATAGAAATTTTATCCTTTTTTGTAAGGTAGATAAGGCTATTGTGATTAACTTCTGTCATTGGGCCTGTTATTGGGCTATTTTGTCCTAATAATTTGTTTTTATTAAAAACATCTACGATGTCTTTTATATGAAAGTATGATAGTCCATTTTTTGTAATATTAGGAGCCCAATATCCATCAATAAATGCACCTGAAAGAAAAAATTTTTTCTTTGGTGCTCCAAAGATATTCAATGGAGTATGACACATTCCACAGTGTCCAAGGCTGTTTACAATATATTCTCCTCTTTTCCAATAAAAATTTTGGTTTTTATTATAAAAATTTTTTTCTTTGTTTTTTGATTTATTAAAAAATAGAAAATTCCATCCGTGTATTATATATCTAAATCCTGGTAAATTGAATGGGAATGATAATGGTTTATTTTTTTGTTTTATGGGAGGTATGTGCATAAAATATGTATATAATGCATGTAAATCATTGTTTGTAATTTTAGAGAAATAAATATATGGAAATACGGGGAAATAGTTTTTTCCGTTTGGGTTTTTTCCATTTTTCATAGCATTGATAAAATCTTTTTCACTCCAACTTCCTATTCCAGTTTTTTTATCTGGTGTTATATTAGGAGTATAAAAATTTCCGAATGGAGTTGAAATCTTTAATCCTCCAGAAAAAGGATGAGTTTTTGAATTAGTATGACATGAAATACAATCGGCTATTTTAGCTATATATTCTCCCTTTTGTATAAGTAATTTATTTTTTACATCATATATGTGTAATATGGGATATTGAATTTTATTTTTATTATTA
This sequence comes from Candidatus Legionella polyplacis, assembly GCF_002776555.1. Lineage (GTDB taxonomy): Bacteria > Pseudomonadota > Gammaproteobacteria > Legionellales > Legionellaceae > Legionella_E > Legionella_E polyplacis. The sequence goes on along the minus strand of NZ_CP021497.1, from coordinate 286,453 downwards.
AAATAATTTTGGTTATTATGTGATATTTTTTTATTTTTTATAAAGTTATTATGAATAGTGATATTTATTTTTTTTTTTTTGTACGATGTACATATATTATTATTTTTTATATAACAAATATTATTATTATTATTTATTTTGTTATTATTTAGAGTAATTTGTGATTTGGTAGATGTTATTATGGCTAATAATGCTAATGATATTAATATAGTATGTTTTATTATATATAACATTAATATTTAGTATATTGAAATAATTTTTATAATTAATTTTTTTAATTAAAGATTTTATTTTCTTTATTAGAGTGTTAGTAAATCAAATTATATTTATAATAATAGTTTTTTTTAAAGAAAACAATTAATTATTTACATTGTAATAAAATAATTTTGTTTAATTTTTTGTTACGTTAGAATTTATAATAGTTTCTTATTAAGAAATATTGTTATTTTATTTTTTAATAATAAAAATAGTTATGCAATTTATTTATTGTTAATTTAGATAATTTTTTTATTAGTTATGTTATAGAAACAATTTTTTATTTTAGATTGTAGGAAAGTTAAATGAAAGTATATCTTGTGGGTGGAGCTGTAAGAGACAAATTACTTGGATATCCTGTTAAAGAACGAGATTGGGTTGTTGTTGGAGCAACTAAAGAGTTATTGAAACAAAAAGGTTACAGATGTATTGGAAAGAGTTTTCCTGTATTTTTACATCCAATAACTAGTGAGGAATATGCTTTAGCCAGAACAGAATATAAATATGCTCCTGGTTATTATGGTTTTAAGTGTGACTTTAATCCTAATATTAGTTTGGAAGAAGATTTGAAACGTCGTGATCTTACTATTAATGCTATGGCTATAAATTCAGATGGAGTTTTGATTGATCCATATAATGGAATCAATGATTTAAAAAAAAAAATTTTAAGACATGTTTCTTCTGCATTTATAGAAGATCCGATACGTGTTTTGCGTATTGCTAGATTTAAAGCTCGTTATCATCATTTAGGATTTAAAATTGCTAATGAAACAAAAAATTTAATGTATAAAATAGTAAAACTTGGTGAGTTAAAATACATAACTATTGAGCGTATTTGGCAAGAATGGCATAGAAGTTTATCTGAAAAAAATCCAGAAATTTTTATTGAAGTTTTAAGATCTTGTGGAGCATTAGAAATTATTTTTCCTGAAATTAATAAGTTATTTGGAGTTCCTAATATTAGTAAATTTCATCCAGAAATAGATAGTGGCATTCATGCTTTAATGGCTTTACGTAATTCTGTAAATTTAACTCATGATCCTATAATACGTTTTGCAGTATTTTTATGTCATTTAGAAAAATCTTTCATTGATATGAAAGATTGGCCCATTCATTTTTTTTATGATCAAGACAAATTTAATATTATTTATAATTTTTGTAATAGATTAAAAGTTCCTTTAATATATCGTAAATTAGCTGTTATGAGTGCTCGTTTTTTTCAAAGTATTTATATAGCATGGAATTTAAATCCAGAAATTTTAATTAGAATTTTAGAAATAAATAATGCTTTTCGTAATCCAAATTTATTTATGAAATGTTTATTAGTATGTAAAATAGATTTTTGTAGTTGTAATTCCCATACAGATAATTATTATATACAGAATAATTTTTGGAAGATTTTATTGGAAAAATGTGCTAGTATTAATTCTAAATTTTTTATAGAAATGGGGTGTAAAAAGAGAGATATTAGAGAAGAAATGCATAAAAAACGTGTGAAATATGCAAAGCATATTTGTATTTATTGGAAAAAAAGAATATTTTATGAGAAATAGTGATAATTTAATTTGGATTGATTTGGAAATGACAGGACTTATACCTGATAAGGATAAAATAATTGAAATTGCTACTATTATTACAGATATTAATTTAAATATTATATCCGAAGGTCCTGATTTAGTTATTTATCAGAACAAATCTATTCTAGATAATATGGATATTTGGAATACAAATCAACATAAAAGTTCTGGTTTAATTTCTAGAGTGTTAGATTCTAAAATAACTGAAAGTGAAGCAGAGTTACAAACTATAAATTTTTTAAAGAATTATATAGATAAAGGAAAGTCTCCTATGTGTGGAAATACTGTATGTCAAGATAGAAGATTTTTATATAAATATATGCCAAATCTTTTTTCTTATTTTCATTATAGGAATCTTGATGTTAGTACGTTAAGAGAATTAGTAAAGCGTTGGAATCCAAAATTATTAAATGGATTTATAAAAGAATCTAAACATTTAGCCTTATATGATATTAGAGATTCAATTGCTGAACTTATTTATTATCGTGAATGTTTCATTAAAATAGATTTTTTATTATAAGTTAATTATTGTATTTTATAATGAAATATTGTTGTTAGTTTTAATTGAATTTAAATTTTGATTATGATAAAAAGTGTTTTTTGTATTTTCTTTAACAAGAAAATTGAGAATTTATTTTTTTAGAGTTTTTTATTATGTATTTTAGTAATAAATATGATGTAATTATAATTGGTGGAGGACATGCTGGAATAGAAGCTGCTTCTGCTTCCGCTAGAATGGGATCGTATACATTATTAATTACACAAAGTCTTGATAGGTTAGGTCAATTATCTTGTAATCCAGCAATTGGTGGAATAGGGAAAAGCCAATTAGTAAAAGAAATTGATGCATTAGGTGGTTTAATGGCTTTAGCATCTGATTATTCTGGTATTCATTTTCATATTCTTAATTCTTCTAAAGGTCCTGCTGTTCGATCTACAAGAATACAAGTTGATCGAAATTTATATAGACGATCTATTTATAAATTATTGCAAAAGCAAGATAATTTGAATTTTTTGCAGGAAGAAGTAGTAGAGTTAATAATAGATCAAAATTATGTTGTTGGAGTTATTACTAGTATGGGGATAAGTATTTATGCTAGATCGATTGTTTTAACAGTTGGTACTTTTTTAAGAGGAAAAATTCATATAGGAATTAGACAATATTTTTCTGGAAGATTTGGAGATCATTCATCAATAATGTTAGCTAATTATTTGCGAAAATTATCTTTTCCTGTTGGCAGATTAAAGACTGGAACGCCTCCACGAATTGATGGAAGATCTATTGATTATAGTAAGATGAAAAAACAATTGGGACAGGATCCAGTTATTCCTTTTTCTTATTTAGGATATTTAGTAGATCGACCAAGTCAAATTCCTTGCTATATTACTTATACGACTACACAAACACATGATATTATTAGAGAAAATTTACATTTATCTTCAGTATATTCTGGCAATGTTAAAGGAAAAGGTCCTCGTTATTGTCCATCTATTGAGGATAAAGTTGTAAGATTTTCTGATAAATTGTCTCATCAGATTTTTGTAGAGCCAGAAGGATTATATACAGATGAGATATATCCTAATGGTATATCAACAAGTTTACCTTTCGTTACGCAATTAAAGTTTATTCGTACTATTATAGGATTTGAAAAAGCTTTTATTACCAGACCCGGTTATGCTGTAGAGTATGATTATTTTGATCCAAGAGGATTAACTAAATTTTTGCAAACAAAAATTATTAATAATTTATTTTTTGCTGGACAGATTAACGGAACAACTGGCTATGAAGAAGCTGCTGCTCAGGGATTAATTGCTGGTATAAATGCTGCTTTATTAGTCAAGGAAAAAGAGTTATGGTGTCCAGGAAGAAATGAATCTTATATTGGCGTTTTAATTGATGATTTAATAAATTGTGGGGTAGATGAACCTTATCGTATGTTTACTTCTAGAGCAGAATACAGATTATTATTAAGAGAAGATAATGCTGATTTAAGGTTGATGGATAAAGGTAAAGAATTAGGTTTAGTTGATGATATACGTTGGAGAAATTTTTGTAAGAAAAGAGATTCTATTAATAAAGTTAAATTATTATTGAAATCAACATTAGTAAATATTAATCATTACAAATCTTTGTTTGGAAAAGTAAATTTTTTAAAAAAAAAGAAATGTTCTGCAATTGAATTGTTAAAATATTCTGGCATTACATATAGTTTTTTACAGAGTACGTTATATGATTTAAATTTTCCCAAATTATCATCTGTAGTAGAAGATCAAATTAATATTTATGGAAAATATTTTGGATATATTGAACGTCAATTATTAGATATTAAGCGATTTTATATATATGAGAATATTAAATTACCTGTTGATTTAGATTATGCAAAAATATCTGGATTATCTGCAGAAGCAATTCAAAGATTAAGTGAGATTAAACCAGCAACTTTAGGTCAGGCTAAAAGAATTTTTGGCGTTACTTCATCTTCTTTATTTATATTATTGATTTATTTAAAAAAAATAGGTATTTACAAGTAGTTTAATATTTTTTATAAATGAAGAAAGGAATTGATTTTTGATAACTAAGATTATATTAGTTGTATTTCATTAAATATTATTAAGTTTTAATTATAAGTTATTTATTTTTATTACTATCTTAATAAGATAGTAACTATAATTTTTATTTAGTATTTTGGTTTGTAGAATCGTATAGTTATTAAATATTAGTTAGATAATTTGATTGTTAAATAATTATCTTTTAATAAAGATAATAATATTTTAAATGTTAGATATTTTTTTAAAAGTTTTGTACTATTTTTATAGTTGTATTGTTTTATATTTAATAATTAATTAAACATAAATTAATAGATTTAGTTTTATTTAAAAAGATAAATGTAAATTAAAAATAAAAATACGAATATTACTAAAAGAATAGATATACCATATTTATATTATATGAGTTGATATTTAATGAAATATTGAATGAGTAAGGGTAATTATTTAGATGTTAAATATAGTATTATGGTAAATATTTAATTTTAAATTAAATTATTATTCTTATAACAATAAGATTATTGTTTTTTTAAAGTATAAGTTTTATTAAATTTTTTTATAGAATATAATACGTGTTAGTAGATATGTTTTATTGTTTTTTTATATAAGTATTATGTTTTTATGGATATTATTAAAAATAATACTTTTTTTATGTAAAAAAAATTTATAGATAAAATTAAAAATTAATTTAATAATTAAATAGTTTTTCTTAATATGAAATTTATTATATAAGATATTTTTTAAAAATAGAAAGATATTAATATTATATACATTATATATGTAATTCTATATTTAATAGAAGTATATTGTAATTATTTAAAATGTTTTATTTAAATTTTATTAAAAATTAAAAAAATGGTAATTTTTTTTAAAAAGAAATTGTTTGATAATTTTTGAAATTTTTATTTATTTTTAATGATTTAAAGTTTTTAGTTTTTTAATAATTTTATATATGAATAAGAAAAATAATAGTCGTCAAATATTGGTTACTACTGCATTACCATATGCAAATGGTTTATTACATTTAGGACATTTGCTTGAACATATTAAATCTGATATTTGGGTTCGTACAAATAGAATGATTGGAAATAGATGTATTTTTATATGTGGGGATGATGCTCATGGTACTCCTATTATGTTATGTGCAAAGAAATTGGGTATTTCTCCTGAGGAATTAATTATTGATATAAAAAGATCTCACGAATCAGATTTTAAAGATTTTTATATAAATTATGATTATTATCATACTACTCATTCTATTGAAAATAAAAAGTTAGTTAATTTTATATATTCTCGTTTATTAAGTAATGGAGATATTAATAAGAAATTTATTTGTCAGTTTTATGATCCTATTAAAAAAATGTTTTTACCAGATCGTTATGTTATTGGTGGATGTCCTAGATGTAGTGCTAAAAATCAGTATGGAGATCATTGCACGATTTGTGGGAATGTTTATAATATTAATGATATTGTTAATCCGATATCTTCTATTTCTGGAGTTTCTCCGATAAAAAAAAGATCAGAACATTATTTTTTTTCTTTATCTAAATATAGTTTGATTTTACAAAAATGGATTAAAAATAGGGAATTTTTGCAGAAAGAGATTTTAAATAAATTGAACGAATGGTTATTGTTAGGTTTAAAAGATTGGAATATATCTCGTGATAGTCCTTATTTTGGATTTAAAATTCCTAATGATAATAGTAAAAAATATTTTTATGTTTGGTTTGATGCTTCTATAAGTTATATGTCTATTTTTAAAAAATATTGTATAGATAATAATAATTTATTTTGGTTCAATAAATATTGGAACATTAATTCTGAGACAGAATTATATCATTTTATAGGAAAAGATGTTATTTATTTTCATTATTTATTTTGGCCTGCTTTATTAATTGCCAGTGGTTATAGATTGCCAACATCTATTTTTGTTCATGGTTTTCTTACTATTAATGGAAAAAAAATGTCTAAATCTAGTGGTACTATAATTAAAGCTTCAATTTATAAAAAATATTTAAATCCTGAATATTTACGTTATTATTTTGCTTCAAAATTAAATAATACTATTGAGGATATTGATTTGAATTTTGATGATTTTTTAGCAAAAATAAATTCTGATTTAGTTGGGAAAGTAATTAATATAGCAAGTCGTTGTTCTAGTTTTATAAAAAAATATTATAGTAATCAATTATCGAGTATGTTAGATAGTGCAGAGTTATATAAAGATTTGTTAAAAAATAAATCTATAATTATAGAATCATTTTTAGATCATAAGTATTCAATAGCTATTTCATATATTATGAAGTGTGCTGATAAAAGTAATTGGTATATTAATAAGAAAGAACCTTGGATTATGATTAAAAATTCTTCTTTATTGTTTGAAGTACATAAAGTTTGTACAATGGGATTAAATTTATATCGTTTATTAATTGGATATTTAAAACCTGTACTTCCAAATTTAGCTAAAATGAGTGAAAAATTTTTAAATTGTGGTTCATTAGATTGGGATTCTATAGAGAATCCTATATTAGATATTAAAATAAATAATTTTTATCCTATGATATTTAGAGTTAAGAAAAAAGATATAGATAAAGTTTTTTTAAATAATTAATATTTCGATATATTATTTTTTTATGATTTCAGTAAAAGAAATTGATAATTTGTTACCTCAGTCTCATTGTAGAAAATGTAATTATTCTGGTTGTTTTTCTTATGCAGTGGCTTTAAAAAATGGTGTTACTAAAGATGTTGGTCGTTGTTTTTTTGGTGGAATAGAATTAGCAAAAAAATTAGGAAAATTATTAAATATTAATTCAAATTTATATTTGAAAGATATTGATAAATATCATAAAAATGTATTTATAGCAAAAATTAATGTATTTGAATGTATAGGATGTGGTAAGTGTATTCAGTCTTGTCCTGTAGATGCAATTATTGGTTCGCATAAGTTAATGCATGCAGTTATACCATATGAGTGTACTGGTTGTGGTTTGTGTATAGAGATATGTCCTATGAATTGTATACAGTTAGTTCCTATTTCAAAGAGAATTTATAATAAAGAGAAATCTCGTAAGAGATTTATTTTTAAAAAAAAAAGATTTTTGAAAAGAAAGATAAAAAATAAGAATTTGTTTCGTAATAAAGAAATATTTAGTGCTAGATTTAGTAAAAATATAGATCAAGAAAAAAAATTTATGCAAGATTATATTAAAAATATATCATCAAGTTTAAAATAATAGTATGAATAAATCTGAGTGTGATGAGGTTTTAATTCGTTTAAGTAATAGTATAGTTCCTATTAGTATTTTAAATTTAAATAAAGAATTGTCTAATTTTGAGTTGTTAATTGCAATTATTTTATCTGCAAGGACAACAGATTTGAAGGTAAATGAAGTAATACATAAATTGTTTGCAATTGCTAATACTCCTAAAAAAATATTTTTTTTGGGAGAAGAGAAATTACAAGAAATTGTGAAACCTTTAGGTTTTTATAGAAATAAATCTAAAAATGTTATTAAAACTGCTTATTTAATAATGAAAGATTATTGCAATGAAGTTCCTTTTGTTTTTGAAAATTTAAAGAATCTTCCTGGTGTTGGGAGAAAAACAGCTAATTTATTTTTAAATATAGCTTTTGGATATTCAACTATAGCTATAGATACACATGTTTTTCGTGTTTCCAATAGAATTGGCATTGGTAAAGGGAAAAATACTTATGAAGTTGAAAAAGATTTATTAAGAAATGTTCATAAGAGATTTATAAGAAATCTTCATAATTACTTACTTTTACATGGTCGTTATATTTGCTTATCTAATAAGCCTTTATGCCATGTATGTATAATAAGTGATTTATGTGAATTTAATTTGAATTTATTTAAAAGCAAATAAAATTAGTTTTAATTTTTTATGAATTAATTGTGAAAATAGAATTTTATAAATTTTAATGTGTCTGTGACAATATTTTATTTGTATATGCTATTGATAGAGCTGATATAAGTAATGTTATATGTATAATAACTTGCCACATAGTATTATCATAGCTTAATTTGCTTGGATCGATAAATGTTCTTAATAAGTGTATAGAGGATATTCCAATTAATGCTAGTGCTAATTTAATCTTCATTGCTCCTGCATCAATATGATCTAGCCATTCTGGTTGATCTGGATGGTTGTTTAGGTTAAGTTTAGAAACGAATGTTTCATAACCTCCCATTATTACCATGATTAGTAAATTAGCGATCATGACTACGTCTATTAGATCTAATACTCCAAGCATTATTTGTGTATTATCTTCTATATTAATGTGTTGTATTAAATTTAATAATTCTTTTATAAATCTATAAACATATGCTACTAATATCAATAGTAGACCTATATATAATGGTGCTTGTAACCATCTTCCTGAAAAAATTAGTTTATTAATAAGTTGAGTTGTTTTTTTTTGCATAAATTTAATATTAATGATAAATTATAATTTTTTCTATTAATTAAAATTTAATGTTTTATTTATTCTAGTTAAAAATATTTTGTTTAGATAATTATTATGAAATATTTTTTTTTTTTTATAAAGATTTTTTTTAATTTTTTTAAAGTATTTAATTTTATTTGATTGTTTAAATTAATTTCTATTTTTATTGAAAGGCAGTTAATTGTTTTATTTTTAATAAAATAAATTATTGAATATTCTTATGTTAAAAAGATTTTGTTTTTTTTGGTAAAAATGCAAAATTTTTATGTATTTTATGCTTTTAAATTTTTTTAAAGAAATATCTTTTTATGTTAATTGATTTAAAATCATAAATAAGTTATTGAAGTATTTTTTTATATTTTCATATATAATCCATAAAAAATATTATTTTTTTTTTTGAATTTTATTTGTTTCCATAAATTTGTATCAATCATAATAGCAGAATTTGATTCAGTATATAACAATCCATTTTTATATAGGCATTGATGTAATATAGGTGTATTTATAAATTTATTTATATATTTTTTTTTGAATGGTGGATCTAAAAAAATTATATTAAATTGTTTTTTTTTTTTTTTTAGAAAATTTATAGCATTTCCATTAATAATAATGAATTTATTATTTTCAAAAGATAAAGCATTTCTTTTTAAGTTAATAAATATTTTTTTTGAAATTTCTATAAAAGTAATTGTTTTAGCTCCTCTTGAATATGCTTCAAAACCAAGTGAACCACTTCCAGAAAATGCATCAAGACATTTTGATCCTTTAATGTCATGTAGTAACCAATTAAATAGTCTTTCTCTTGCAAAATTAAGAGTTGGTCTTAGTTTTTTGATATTTGGGAAATTTATTATTTTTCCTTTATATTTTCCACCAATAATTTTAATATTTGGCATTTTTATATATAGTTTTTAAAAAAACATAAGATAATATTCAGTTATTTTTTTTATTTTTTATTGAAATAAATATTGTTAATGAATAAGGTTTTAATATTTAAAAATTTTTAAAGACAGTATTTATTCATAATTCTTTATTACGATTTAATCGTTGATTATTTATAGTTTATAAGATATGCTACAATCAATTATTATATACGTTTTTTTTTAATATTTTATTTTTATATTATAGTATATTTATGTAATAAGTGTATTTTTATAGTTGAAATTTATTAATATCTTAATAAAGAAGGAAATTTTAGTAAATTTTATCATTATTTTAGTGATTATAAATATATTGGCATGTAAAGTTACAGTATGAATTTATTTGAGAAATTAAAATCCAGTCTAGATAAAACAAAAAATTATTTTAAGAAGAATCTTTTAAATTTGTTTAAAAGAGATAATGATAATTATGTTTCTATTGAAGAATTGGAAGAGTTATTAGTAAGATCTGATGTAGGATTAAGTTTATCAAAAGTTATGCTAAATGATATTAAATTAAATTTACATAAAGACAGTTTTAATGATTATGACGAAATAATATTTAGATTATCTAGTTATATGGAGTCATTTTTAAAAAGAAATGAGAAGTTGTTTTGTAATTTTGATATATGCAATAGAAGTCCATTTACTGTATTAGTAGTTGGAGTTAATGGAGTTGGTAAGACGACAGTTATAGGAAAGCTTAGTAAATATTACAAAATGTTAGGTAAAAATGTTGCATTATGTGCTGGAGATACATTTAGATCTGGAGCTATTGAACAGATAAAATATTTAGCTAATATTAATGATGTTAGGGTTATTTTTGGTAAATATAAATCTGATAGTGCATCTGTTGTTTACAATGCTATGCAAATTTCTAAATCTGAAAAGATTGATATATTATTTATTGATACTTCTGGACGTTTACATACTGAACATAATTTAATGTCAGAATTAAAGAAAATTAAACGTGTGTTGTTTAAACTAGATAATAATTCTCCTAGTGAAGTTTTATTAGTTTTAGATGCTACTTTAGGGCAGAGTACATTAAATCAAGTACGTAAATTTAATGATTTTATTGGTGTAACTGGAATTGTTATGACAAAATTAGATAGTACCTCTAAGGGAGGTATATTATTTAATATTGCAAATGAATTTAATATTCCATTTCGTTATTTAAGTTTTGGTGAAAAAATGGATGACATTTCTCCATTTAATGCTAAATTGTTTGTAAAAAGTTTTTTTGATATTAATAAAAATTTTTAAATAGATTTTTTTACTTTAAAAATATATTAATATTAAAATATATAATTTATAATTAATTTTATTTTTATTTTTAAAATTTTATGATGAAACAAAAGTTAGAATTAACTTCATTGAAGTTCCATTGCGAGACTTATGAAAATTATATTCATTATATTAGTCAAATAAAAATATTAACTGTTGAAGAAGAATATGAGTATGCAAGACGCTTTAAATTAACAGGTGATTTACAAGCTGCTCGATATTTAGTTTTATCTCATTTACGATATGTAGTTCGTGTTGCTAGAGGTTATTTAGGTTATGGATTGCCTTTGAATGATTTAATTCAAGAAGGAAATATAGGTTTGATGAAGGCTGTTAAAAGATTTAATCCAAAATTAGGGGTTAGATTGGTTTCTTTTGCTGTACATTGGATTAAAGCAGAAATTCATGAATTTGTTTTGAAAAATTGGCGTATAGTCAAGGTAGCTACTACTAAAGCTCAGCGTAAATTATTTTTTAATTTGCGTCAAATAAAAAAACGTTTGGGGAATTGGTTTAGTAAAGAAGAAATTGAGATGGTTGCAAATAATTTAGGTGTTCAAAAGGAAGATGTAGTGGTAATGGAACAAAGGTTGTTTAGAGGTAATATAGATGTTTCATATGATTCTACTCTTCCTAATATAGAAAATGAAGATCATATGAAATTGTTTTCGTTAAATTATTTATTTAATATTAGTAATAATGATCCAGCTTATTTAATTGAAAAAGAGGTTAGTAATTTAAAAGATAAAGAGAGATTATTTTTAGCGATAGAAAAACTTGATAATAGGAGTAAAGATATTTTAATGAAGAGGTGGTTAACAAATGATAAGAAATTTACTTTAAATGATTTAGCAAAAAAATATAATGTTTCTGCAGAACGTATTCGTCAATTAGAAAAAAATGCTATGAAAAAGATACGTTTATATATTGAAAAAAATTATTTTTAATTAATTTTTATAAAATTTTTTTATATAAAAAAAATTAATTAATTATTAATAGTTGAAAATAATATTAAGATTTTTATATAAGTAACATTAATATCTTAAAAGATATTATAGATAATATAAATGTAGCTGGCATTGTTATTATCCATGATAATACAATATTAGATACAATGAATAGATTTATTGATTTTTTTCCTTTTTCCATTCCTATTCCAAATATAGATCCTACTAGTGTTTGTGTTACTGATATTGGTAATCCAGTGTTGTTTGCGATTACTACAATAGTAGCGGTAGAGAAAGTAGCGGCAAAAGATTTAATAGAATTTAAAGATGTTATAGAATTTCCTACTGTATTTATTACTTTTTTTCCATATGTTAAGAAACCAGAAATTACTCCTATACATCCTATAATTTTGATTAAATTTAAATTTTGATGATTTATGATATAGTTTTTATGATTATATAAGTGTACTTTTGTTATTAATTTATATATTACAGATAATGGTCCTATAGCTAAAGATATATCATTAGATCCATGTGCAAATATCATAGCACATGCTGTTAGTATCATTAATACTGAAAAATACTTTTCTATTTGTATATGATTCTGTTTTTCATTTAATTGGTTTATATAGATTTTTTTGTTTATAAAAATATAATATATTATTATTGTTATTAAAATTCCAATTAGTAAATTTAATATAGTAAATTTACTAATTGTTAAATGTATATTAAAATGTTTTAGGATTTTAAAAATTATTATAAAAGTTAAGAGTGATATTACTAGAAATAAGTATAAATTAAGTTTGTATTTTATTGATTGAGTCATTTTTTTTTGATAAAGGATATTTTTTTTTATATATAAAAAAATTATATAACTTGTAATTCCAGATAGAAAAGGGGATATTATCCATCCTGTTGTTATATGAATTATTTCTTTCCAATTTACAGAGTATGGTCCTAGTACTATTGTTCCGAATCCTATCATGGAACCAACTAAAGCGTTGGTTATGGATACTGGTAACCCAAAATAACTTGATAGGTTCATCCATATAGTGCAGGATATTAATGAGCTTAACATACCTTTTATAATTATGATAGGGTAGTTGTGTAATTGGTTAATATTAATTATATTATCTCTAATTGTATTTGTTACGTTATTTCCACCTATAAATGCTCCAGTAAATTCAAAAATTATAATTAGAAATGTTATTTGTTGTAAGTTAATAATTTTTGCTCCAATAGTTGTACTCATTATATTTCCTAAGTCATTTGCTCCGATTCCCCATGTCATAAGAAAAAATAATACTGTAGATGAAACAATTAAAATACTTACGTGATCTATACAATGATTGTGAAATGAAAATATTTTTGCAATATCCATAAAGAATAACCTTAGTTGGTTTTTTAAAAGTTTTTACAGATCAATTATACTTTTTATTTATATAGAGAATTTATTCTATATTAAATAGATAATTATATTATATATTTTATAAATTTTATCAAAAGTATGTATAATTTTTTTAGTAATATATTATACTATAATTATTTTTTGTACAAAGATAACTGTAAGTAGTAGCTAGTATGTGAATTAGGTTTTTGACTATCTATATTAGTAATTTTTTAATTAAAAGATTTTTTTATAAAAAATGTTTTTATTTTTAATAAAATTGTAAATAGTATAATTTACTATATTTATTTTTTTAATTTCATATAAAATTTTACAGTTAATGAATAATGTTGTTGGTTATATTTTTAGTTGTTTAATTCCTATTTTTTATTTTACATATTTTGTAATATTTAAAATAGTTACTATTTAAACGTGTAATTGTTTTTTGATTTTTTTAATTAATTTTTATTTTTGATTAAATATTTTTAATTTTAGATTTAATTCTTCTTCTTGACTAGTATTATTAAATAAATCTAATAAGTTTGGTATTTTATTTTTAATATTATGTATTGTATTGTTTATCTTATTCATTAAATGATTTAAGGAATTAAATAATATTTTTCAATATAGCTTAATTGCTTGTTGTTTATGTATGTATTTTTTTGAGTTTTTTTAGGATGAATAGTATTTTTTTTAAGTTTTAATATTATAGTTATGGTTTAGTTGGGTTTTAAAATTTTTTTATATATTGGATTTGATAATAAATTTTTTTATGTATATTATTATCTTGTAATAATAATTTATTTGTTGAAAAATTTAATAGTATTTTATAGAAAATATATTTTTTTTTATATCAACTGGTTTTTATTGGTTTTTTTCCAATTGTTATTCTAGGTTGATTATTTAAGTCATTCCAAGAGTTTATATTAATAAAATTGTGTTTTTTTAAAAATAATTGAATTGGGTATTTTTGATTAAATCCATGTTCTATTAAAAGATATCCTCCTGGTTTTAGTCTTTTTAAACTTTTTTGAATAATTGTATAAATCTTTTGTAATCCGTTTTTTCCTCCAAATAAAGCAATATTTGGTTCAAAATATACTTCATGATTTAAATAGTGTAATTCATTTTTAGAAATATAAGGTGGGTTTGATATAATCAGATCAAAATATTTTGGATAATTAATAGAATCAAACCAGTTGGAAAGAATATATTTTATATTGTTTAAATTCAGTTTAATGCTATTGTATTTTGCAATTTTTAAAGCCTTTTTGCTGCAATCACATGCTGTTATATTCCATTGTGGATTTTCTGATGCTAATGCCAAGGCTATTGCTCCGCTTCCTGTTCCTAAGTCTATAACTGATGCTTTTTTTTTTTAAAGTTTTCAATGCTATTTCTATTAGAAGTTCTGTCTCTGGTCTTGGTATAAAAGTATGTTTAGATATATGTAATGGCATAGACCAAAATTCTTGAATTCCAGTTAGATAGCATAATGGTATATGCTGTGAACGTTTTTTAATTAAGGAAAAAAATATTTGTGTTTGTTGAGTTGTTAAATTTTTATTTAAGTTAAGATAAATATATTTTTTAGTTTTCATTAAAGTGTATGATAATAGTATTATTGCATCTAATATCGAGTTATTTTTTTTTATTCTTTTTACTGCTATTATTAATGCTTCTCTAATTTTCATATATATTTTATAGTAGTTGATTTTTTTTAGTTAAGGTATTTTTGTTTTAATGCTTCAATTACAGGATGTAAATTTCCTTCTAAAATATCATTAAGTGTGTATAATGTTAAATTAATTCTGTGATCTGTGAGTCTTTTTTTTGGGAAATTATAGGTACGTATTCGTTCTGATCTGTCTCCTGTTCCAATGAGAGATTTTCTAGTTTGTGCTTGTTGTTTTTGTTTTTTATTTTTTTTTATATTTAGTAATTTTGCTTTGAGAAGTGCTATGGCTTTAGATTTGTTTTTGTGTTGAGATCTTTCATCTTGACATTCAATAGATATATTACTAGGGATATGAGTAATACGTATTGCCGAATCTGTTTTATTTACATGTTGACCTCCAGCTCCTGATGCTTTAAAAGTATCTATACGCAAATCATTATTATGAATTATTATTTCATCTATATCTACTGCTTCTGGTAAAATAGCAACTGTGCATGCTGAAGTATGTATACGTCCTTGTGATTCTGTTTTTGGTATACGTTGTACTCTATGAACTCCTGATTCAAATTTTAAATTTGAATAGACTTCTTTCCCTTGAATTTTAGCAATTATTTCTTTATACCCACCGCACTCATTATGACTAATATTTATGATATCTAAATTCCATCCTTTAATTTCTGCATATCGATTATACATTCTAAATAAGTTTTTGGAAAATATTGAGGCTTCTTGACCACCAATCCCTGCTCTTATTTCTAAATATACATTTCTGTCGGTTTGTGTATTTTTAATAGGGAAAAGTAGTTCTATTTTTTTTTCAATAGAAAATACTGTTT
Organism: Candidatus Legionella polyplacis; assembly: GCF_002776555.1. GTDB lineage: Bacteria > Pseudomonadota > Gammaproteobacteria > Legionellales > Legionellaceae > Legionella_E > Legionella_E polyplacis. Next base: position 270,551 of record NZ_CP021497.1, on the reverse strand, counting down.
TTTTAGTTTGTTCTATTTCTTCTTTAGCTAAAATAGAAAGTTCTTTGTCATTATCTTTAGAGATTTCTATTAAATTTTTTATAGTATTTTTTTGATTTTTATATGTATTGTATAATTCTATTATTGGTTTTAATTTTGTAAATTCTTTTAATAATTTTTGTGATTTTTTATAGTTGGTGATAATGGTTGTATCTAGAAATAATTTGTTAATTTGATCAAAGCGTTTTTGTAATTTTTCTAATTTTTTTTGAAGAAAATTTTGCATAGACAGTTATTATGATATTTTATGGATAATTTAGTAGTGAATTTTTAATTTAGATTATTTATTGATAAAGTATATAATACTATATTTAATTTTTATTTTCAAAATATGAAGTTTTGTATTTTTATAAAAGTAGTGTTAAGTTTTTTATTGGTAGTTTTTTATTGATGATAATTAATAATTATATTTTTTTTATTTTGTGATTATTATTTTAAATTATATAGTTTTGTTTTTTAATGTTTTTTATTTATGTTTAAATTATTAAGAAATATAAAGTTGATGTTTTTATATTATTTTCCAAGATTGAGTGTAAGAAAATTTGTTTACATTCAAAGTATAATTAGAGAACGATTATTTTATAGGTTAAATTTTTTTAAAATTAAACCTAAGAGAATTTTGAATTTTGGGTGTAATTCTTTAGAATTATCTACTTTAAGATTATTTAGATTATATCCAGATTCGACATTAATTAATGTTAATTTAAATTTAGATTTTAGTTTAGAAAGTAAATATAAAAGAAGAAAAAAAATAGAATTAGATAAGAAATTTTTACAAATTTCTTGTAGTCCGTTACATCTTCCTTTTAAAGATAATTTTTTTGATCTTGTTTTTATTGAGAAAGTAAGGCTAAGAAATAATTCTCTATATTTATTTATTGAAGAAATATACAGAGTAATGAATTATAAAGGGTGTTTATTATTTTCTATGTTAGGTTTTGATACTTTTAAAGAATTAAAAAAATTATGGTTTGTTGATGATAAATATATGTATATAAAAAATTTTGAAACTATTTTTAGTATTGGTAATTTATTATTATCTAAATCTTTTTTAGATCCAGTTATTGATAGAGAAATATTAAAATTATGTATTCCTAATATAGGATATTTATTAAAATTTTTAAGGAGAAATAAATATGATATTTGTATAGAATTTAATGATTGTTTATTAAAAGATAAAAATTTTAATATGTTTTTAAAACATTTATATAAAAAAACAATATTAAATTATATAAGTTTTTTTACTTATGAGATTTTATATGGTAATGCATGGAAAAAATAATATATGCTTTAAAGTTTAAAATTTTATATTTTAGTGTTGTTTTTTGTTAAAAGATATTTATTTAAATTATGTATGTACTTTTATTATTATTTTTTGGGTAAATAAAAAATTTTTATTTAATTTTAATTAAAGTTGTTTATTTTGTAAGTAAAATTAATTATCGATTAATACATCAATATTTAATTTTATTGATTTATAGATAGTATTTACTATTTTTATAGTAAATAATTTAATTATAAATTAGTTAAAATATTATATATATTTTTAATTTTTATGTTTTTTATTGTGATTTTGAAAATATTTTTTTATACGTTTGTTTAAACGTTTTTTTATTCTAGAAGCTTTATTTTTATGTATTATTTTTTTATTTGATGCTTTATCTATTGCGGATTGTGCTTTTTTATAAGATGGTTTAATATTTTTATTATCTTCTTTTTCTATATTTTGTAAAACACGTTTGATTAGTGTTTTATATTTAGATTTTATTTTATTATTATATTGACGTTTTTTTTTGTTTTGATTAGCACGTTTTATTGATGATTTAATATTAGCCATTATTTTGTAGTTCCAATTTTATATATATATTGTTTAATATCGCTAAATTATTTATTAATGTCAATAAATTTATTAATTTTATGTTAATGTGTATATGGTGTATAGATATTTTATATTTCTAAAAAAGTGTTTAAGTTTTTATTTGAAATTTAAAATGATTTTGTCAAAAAAGCATAATAATTCATTTTATTCTATTATATTAATAGCGATAAATACCTTATTTTCACGGATATTAGGAGTTTTTCGTGATATAGTATTAGCTAATTTATTTGGTGTACAATCTAATATTGATGTATTTTATGTAGTATTTAGAATACTCAATGTTATTAAGTGTTTATTTTCTGAGAATGCTTTTATTCAAATATTGATACCAATATTATTTGAGAATCATAAAGATAATAGTTTTTTTTTAATTAAAGATTTAATTTCTAGAATTATTGGAAGATTAGTGTTAGTTTTTTTTATTGTTTCAGTAATTGGAATATTTGTATCTCCTTTAATAGTATTTATTTTTGCTCCTGGTTTTATAAAAAATAGTGAACATTTTTATTTAGCATCAGAAATGTTAAAAATTATTCTTCCTGTATTGGTATTTATACCACTAACTGCGATGTCTAGTGTTATATTGAATATTTATGGTTTTTTTGGAGTATCTGCAGTTGCTCCTGTTGTAGTTAATATTAGTTTAATTTTGTTTGCATTATATTTATCTCCTTATTTTAAATATCCTGTATTATCTTTATCTTGGGGTGTATTGTTATCCGGTATAATACAATTTTTATTTCAATTATTTTTTTTATATAAAAAAAAATTGTTATTTACAATAAAGATTATCTGGAATGATTTAGAGGTAAATAATATTTTAAAATTGATGATTCCTGGGTTATTTGGAGTATCTATTTTACAAATTAATATTATAATTGATTTATTTTTTTCTTCATTTTTATCTGGAGGTAGTATTGTTTGGTTATATTATACTGATAGATTAATAAATTTTCCTATTGGAGTTTTTGGTGTATCTGTATCTACAGTGATGTTTCCTAGGTTATCTAAAGTTTTTTTTAAAGAAAATAAGGAATTGTTTTTTTATATTTTAGATAAAGGTTTTCGTTTGATATTATTGATTGCAATACCTTCAACTATAGGATTAATATATTATTCTAAGCCATTAATTGCAATTTGTTTTTTTTACGGAAATTTTTCTTTTTATGATTTATTACAGACTCAGAAAAGTTTAATTATATTTAGTTTTGGTATTCCAGCTTTTATGTTAACTAAAGTATTATCTGTTGCATTTTATGCTTCTAGAGATTCTAAAACTCCATTAAAAATAACTGTTTTTTCTACAGTTTTTAATTGTATTTTTTGTTTATTTTTTATAAAAAATTTAACTTATATAATACTTGCATTTATGTCAGTAATATCTGGATATATAAATTTTGGATTTTTGTTATTTTTTTTAGTACGTTTTAAACTTTATTATCCTTTGTATGGATGGAGGAAATTTATTATTCAGTTGATAATGGCTAATTTAGTAGTTATAAGTTATTTATATACTTCATTAAATGATGTTAATACCTTAGTTTACCTAACTCAAACAACTATTTATATGAAGCTGATTACTTTATTTCAACATATTGCTTTAGTAATAATAATTTATTGGTTAGTATTGTATATTGTTGGAATTCGTTTATCTGATTTAGATTTTAGGTTAAAAAAGAATAATTATTTAACAACTAAAGTTTAATTTATTTTTTTTATATAAATTATTATTATTTATAATAATTTTAATTCATTGGTACTTTGTAATGCTATGTTATATAGAAATTGTACTAGTAATGCTACAGGTCTTCCTGTAGATATATTTTTGTTATTTTTGGTTTTCCATGCAGTTCCAGCAATATCTATATGAGCCCAACGGTAATTTTTAGTAAATTTAGATAAAAAACATGCTGCAGTGATTGCTCCTGCATTTCGATCGTTTTTTGGAGAGTTTACCATATCTGCGAGAGAACTTTTTAAATATTTTTTGTATTGTTCATCATCTATTGGTAATCTCCAAATTTTATCATTTATTTCTTCAGAAGCATATATTATTTGTTTTGCGAGTATTTCATCATTTGTCATGAATCCAGAATATACATTTCCAAGTGCAGTTATTATCGCTCCTGTTAGAGTTGCTATATCAATAACTATTTCTGGATTAAAACGTTCGGCATATGTTAAAGTATCGGCTAATATCAATCTTCCTTCTGCATCAGTATTTGTAATTTCAATTGTTTTTCCGGATAAACTTTTAATGATATCTCCTGGTTTCATAGCAGATCCACTTGGCATATTTTCTGCACTTGCAATTAATCCAATTATGTTGATTGGTAAATTAAGATTTGCACAAGCTTTTATTACTCCTAAAACACATGATGCTCCTGTCATATCGTATTTCATTTCATCCATAAAGTTTGCAGGTTTCAGTGATATTCCACCTGAATCAAATGTTATTCCTTTTCCAACTAGTATTATTGGTTTAGTGTTAATCTTTTTAGATCCAGTGTATTTGATTTCAATAAAGCAAGGTTTTTCTGTACTTCCTTTTGATACACAAGTAAGTAATCTCATTCCTATTTTTTCTATTTCTTTTTCTTTTATGATTTTTGTTGTTATTTGTTTGTATGTTTTTTCTAAATTTTTGGATTTGTATCCTATATGATATGGAGTACATTTATTTGATGGCAAATCTGATAAAGTACGTGAGAATTTTATTCCATCTGCTATAGATATACTAATATTTATTATATTAGTTTGTACGTTTTGAAAACACAATCTTATTGTTTTTAGTGATTTTTTGGAATCAGTTTTATTTTTTATTTTAAAATTTATTGCTTCGTAAAAGTAGTTTTCTATTTCTAAAATGGTTTGCTGTATTTGCCAATTTTGGTTTTTATTTTTTATATTTGGTAAATATATAGTTGATGAAGAAAAATTATAATAGGATAAATTAAGGTTAATATTTAATAAGCATTTATTAAATTGATTTTCATTAAATAAATTTTCTTTTCCGCAATTTATTAGCATTAAACTTGTATTTTCTATATTATGTTGCCATATATATTTTGTTTTTTCTTTAATTTTATTTTGTAATGTTGTTATAATATTTGAATTATCTTTATTTATTTTTTTTATAAATTTTGGAAATTCTACATCAGATAGAAGTCCGATAATTAAACATTCACTAGATTTTAATGATGGTTTGTCAATAATTTCATAGTTCATATATATTTATTAGAAAGATAGTATTTTTTATTATTTTATAAATCAGTATTAATTTATGTTAAATTATAGCTGTAATACATTTATAATACAATTATTTGAGAAAAATATTTTATTCTTTTTATTTAATTTTTATATTGACTTAGTAGGTTATTATTTTAAGTAAAAGTTGGATTATTAATAAAACTTATTACAAGTATTTGATTTAAATTAAATATTTTGAAATTTAAAACTATTATTTAAAAAAAATTAATTTTAAGATATTTTATTGCAAAGTATTTAATAAATTATTAGTAATATTAATTGATATTTAATTAAAACAAATTTTATTTATGTTTTGCATTAAATTAATTTATTTTAAATGTTTTTTATACATTATATGAATTTATTTTGTAATGGAATTGAAGTGTTTGAGACAATATATTTTATATTTTGTTATAAAATTTAGGATTTTGGAGGTAAATAATGAAAAAGTATCCTATGACGATAAAAGGATTGGAAGAATTAAAAAATCAATTACATTATTTAAAAACTATTGAGAGACCTAAAATTATTGAATCTTTGATTGAAGCTCGTGCTCATGGAGATTTAAAGGAAAATGCAGAATATCATGCTGCTTGTGAGCAACAAAATTTTAATGAAAAAAAAATTAAAGATATTGAGATAAAATTAATGAATTCTCAAGTAATTGATACTAGTAAATTAATAGATAATGGAAAGGTAGTTTTTGGATCTACTGTTTGTCTTCATAATATGACTATTAATATAACAATGAATTATCAAATTGTTGGAGAAGATGAAGCTAATATTAAATTAAATAAAATTTCTTATATTTCTCCAATTGGGAAATCTTTGTTGGGAAAATCTTTAGGAGATATAGTTTCTGTAAAAGTACCTGATGGTATAGTTCAATATAAAATTTTGAAAATTTTTTATTAGTGAATTATTTTTAAGTTTGTTTCATTATATTTATTTATTTTACAAAAAGTTATATATTAGGTGATTATATATTAGTAAAATTAAAATTTTATTTTTAATTAAGTTTATTTAAATTATTATTATTTTTAGTAAGACAATTTTTTGTTATAAAAAATTGTAAGTAACGATAATATTAATAATTAGTTTTTTTATAAAGAATCTTTTTATAAAAAAGTGTTATTTTGTTATTTATAGTTTAAAATACATTTTAATGAAATAATATAAAGTCTTTATAAAAATTTATTTTTTAATACTAATTTATAGTGATTGGTTTATAGAAATATTTTTAAAAATTAGGAATTTTATGTCTGAGAATAATGAAGAAATTAATTATTTTTTAAATAAAAAATATAAGCATGGTTTTTCAACTTCAATTGAGACAGATTCTTTTGAGCCTTCTTTAAATGAAGATGTTATACGTCGTATTTCTTCTATAAAAAAAGAGCCTGATTTTTTGTTATCATGGAGATTAGATGCTTTTAATTATTGGAAGACATTATCTCATCCTGATTGGGGAAATATCAATTTTCCAAAAATTAATTATCAAAATATTTCTTATTATTCGGCTCCTAAAAAAAAATCATTTTCTAATTTAAAAGAAGTTGATCCTGAATTATTACGTGTTTATAAAAAATTAGGAATTACTTTGAGTGAGCAAAAAATGTTTTCTGGAGTAGCTATAGATGCTATATTTGATAGTGTATCAGTGATTACTACTTTTAAAGATCAATTATCTCGTATTGGTATTATTTTTTGTTCTTTTTCTGAGGCAGTTAAAAATTATCCAGATTTAATTAAGAAGTATTTAGGTTCTGTTGTGCATTATAAAGATAATTTTTATGCTGCTCTTAATTCTGCTGTATTTAGTGATGGATCATTTGTTTATATTCCAAATGGAGTTCGTTGTCCTATGGAGCTTTCAACATATTTTAGGATTAATTCTTTTAATATTGGTCAATTTGAAAGAACATTAATTATTGCGGACAAAAATAGTTATGTTTCTTATTTAGAAGGATGTACTGCTCCTATAAGAGATCATAATCAACTTCATGCTGCTGTTGTTGAATTAGTTGCATTAGATGGCGCTAGGATTAAGTATTCTACAATACAAAATTGGTATCCAGGAAATAAAAATGGACAAGGTGGGATTTATAATTTTGTAACTAAAAGAGGTATGTGTTTTGGAAATAATTCTAAAATATCTTGGACTCAAATTGAGACTGGTTCATTAATAACATGGAAATATCCTAGTGTTATTTTAAAAGGAGATAATTCTATTGGTGAATTTTATTCAATAGCATTATCCAATAATTATCAGCAATTTGATACTGGTACAAAGATGATTCATTTGGGGAAAAGTACTAGATCTACTATTATTTCTAAAAGTATTTGTGCTGGATATTCAAAGAATTCTTATCGTGGATTAGTTAGTATTGATAAGGATTCCATTAATTCACGCAATTATACACAATGTGATTCATTGTTGATAGGTAATCACTGTTCTGCTTATACGTTTCCTTATATTAAGGTAAGAAATTCTAGTTCTATAACTGAACATGAAGCTATGACTACTAAAATTAATGAAGAACAATTGTTTTATTGTCAACAAAGAGGTCTTAGTTTAGAGGATTCTATATCTGTTATAGTAAATGGTTATTGTAAAAAAGTTTTAAAGGAACTACCTATGGAGTTTGCTGTGGAAGCAACAAAATTATTAGGTATTAATTTGGAAGGAGCAATAGGTTAAAAATATGTTGAAAATTATGCAACTCAGTGTTTCTTTAGGTAATAAGAAAATTTTAAATAATATAAATCTTTATATAAAATCTGGGAGTGTTCATGTAATTATGGGTTCTAATGGTTCAGGAAAAACTACTTTGGTTAAAACGTTATCTGGGCATCCAGATTATTATGTGAGTAATGGTGTTGTTACTTATTTTGGTAGTGATTTATTGTCTTTAACTCCATCAGAACGTGCTAGATCTGGTGTTTTTATATCTTTTCAATATTCAATTGAAATTCCTGGAGTGACAAATATTAGTTTTTTAAAATCTTCATTGAATTCTATAAGAGAGAGTAAAGGTAAACATCCATTAGATACTTTTGATTTTCTTGAAAAAGTGAAAGAAATCTGTAAGTTTCTTGATATTAAAGAAGATTTTCTTTATCGAAGTATTAATGAGGGTTTTTCTGGTGGAGAAAAAAAGAAAAATGAGATATTACAAGCAATGTTACTTGAACCTAAGTTATTAATATTGGATGAAATAGATTCTGGATTAGATATTGACTCATTATCTGTAATTTCTAAAGGAATAAATTTTATGCGATCAGATAATCGTTCTATTATTATAATAACTCATTATCAGAAGTTACTTGATTATATTGAACCAGATTTTGTTCATATTTTGTTAGATGGTTCTATTGTTAGAACTGGAGGAAAATCACTTTCTTTGGAAATAGAGAAAAATGGATACAGTTTTTTTAAAAAATAATTTTTTTTTAGATGAAATAATTGATTTTTATAAAAGACAAATTAATAAGAATTCTTTTGATATTCCTTGGTTATTAAAATTACAAAAAGATGGATTGGAAAAATTCATTGAATATAAGTTTTTTGTTAATTTAAATAATGATTGGAAATTTTCTTTAGTTGAATCTTTTTTGAAATATAAGTTTTTAGGATTAGTTAAAAATGATTGTAATATGCAAAATATATTTATTTCAAATTTTACGTTATGTAACTTAAAGATAAATATTGGAAATGGATATTTATTGAATAATCAAAAAGATATAGATAAATATTTACCTGATAATGTTTTATTTATGCCTTTGTTTGAGGCGATTAAAAAATATCCACAAAAAGTTCAACCGTATTTAAGTAAAATATTTAAATGTAATAATAGTTTTCATGCTTTGAATATTGGGTTATTAAATTCTGGTTTTTTATTATATATACCATCGTTTGTTCAATTAAAAGAACCCATTTCAATATTTTATACTCAAGATAAAGATAATCAAATTATTTGTGGTCGTAATATAATTGTATTAGAAAAAGGAAGTGAATTATCTTTATTAGAATGTTATTCTGGAGATAATAAATCTTGTTACACTACAAATAGTGTTACTGAAATATATATGAATGAAAATTCAAAGTTTTTTTATTATAAATGTCAACGAGATAGTAATCGATCTTTTCATATTAATCATTTTTTTATTAAGCAAAAAAGAGAAAGTGTTTTTGAACATCATTCTTTAAATTTTGGAGGTAAGTTAGTTCGAAATAGTATTAATGTATATTTAGATGAAGAAAAGTCTAGATGTTTATTGAACGGAATTTATGTAATTAAAAAAAAACAGGATATAAATAATTTTACTATTGTACATCATAATGTTTCTCAGTGTGAAAGCGAACAAAATCATAGGGGTGTTTTATTTGATAATTCCAGAGCAGTTTTTAATGATAAAGTGATTATATCTAAGTATTTAAAATTTAATGTTGCAAAACAATATAATAAAAATTTATTATTATCTGATAATGCGAAATTACATACAAGTCCTCAATTGAATATATTAACTAATGATATATTTTGTTCTCATGGTGCTACTGTAGGAAAAATTGATGATGATGCTTTATTTTATTTATTAACTAGAGGAATAAAAGATATAATGGCTAGGGATTATTTAATACAGGCTTTTATTAAAGAAAATTTTCAATTAATATCAAACCAATATATTTTGGATTGGTTTTATAAGTTAATAGATATTTATATATGAAATGTAAGAAAAATTGTTTTGTGAGAGAGGATATAAGTGAAATCTATAAATGTAAAAATTGTTAGAAAAGATTTTCCTGCTATTAATCAGAGAGTTAATAATAATAATTTAGTTTATTTGGATAATGCTGCAACTACTCATAAGCCAAAATCTGTTATTGATAATATGGTTTCATTTTATTCATCTGGTAATTCTAATATACATAGATCTATGCATACGTTAGGATATGAGGCTACAAGACAATTTGAAGATGTGAGAAGAAAAGTAAAAATGTTTATAAATGCTTATTCGGTGAAGGAATGTATTTTTGTTAAAGGAGCAACAGAGGCAATTAATTTAGTAGCAGAAAGTTTTTTGTTGTCTAGAATTTCTTCTTCTAAAGAAATTTTAATTACATATATGGAACATCATTCTAATATTGTTCCTTGGCAGATTGTATGTAAAAAGACTGGAGCTAAGTTAAGGGCGATTTCAATTTCAAGTTGCGGAGAAATTGCTTTAGAAGATTATGAAAAAAAACTTAATGAAAATACCATGTTTGTATCTTTAATACATGTTTCAAATGTTTTAGGTACAATAAATCCTATATGTGAAATGATTGAAATGGCTCATTCGTATGGTGCATTTGTATTGATAGATGGAACTCAAGCAGTTCCTCATATGCCAATTGATGTCAAACGTTTAGATTGTGATTTTTATGTATTTTCTGGTCATAAAGTGTATGGGCCTACTGGAGTAGGAATTTTATGGGGTAAAGAATGTTTATTGGATGATATGGTTCCATATCAGTATGGTGGTAGAATGATAAATTCTGTTACAATTAAGGATGTGGAATATGCTTCTTTGCCTTATAAATTTGAGTCAGGTACGCAAAATATATCTGGGGTAATTGGATTAGGATCAGCTATTGATTATTTTACTTCTTTAGATATAAATTTGATTGTAGATTATGAATCATATTTATTAAGATATTTAATTAATGCTATGAGTTCATTAAATAATGAATTTAGTATAATTGGTACATCTTTTAATAAAGTACCTATTATTTCTTTTGTACACAAAACAATACATTCTCATGATATTGATACTATGTTAGATAGTTATGGTATAGCGGTAAGAAGCGGTCATCATTGTGCTATGCCATTAATGAGTTTTTTAGGTTTGTCTTCTACAACTCGTATTTCTTTATCTTTTTATAATACTACAGAAGAAATTGATTTTTTAATAGAATCTTTATCTAGAGTTAAGAGTTTTTTTAAATGAAAAATTTATCTGAACTTTATCATGAAATGATAATGGATCATAATAAATATCCTCATAATTATTATGAGATGGTAAATTATGATATAAAAGTTAAAGGTTATAATCCTTTTTGTGGTGATTCTTTAATGATATATTTAAAGTTTTTCAAAAGTAATCAAAAAGTGATAGAAAAAATTAGTTTTTTAGGAATAGGTTGTGCTATATCTAAAGCTTCTGCATCATTAATGACAGATCTTGTATTAAAAAAAAGTATTTTTCAAGCTCATAAATTATTTAATACGGTCTATAATATGTTAATTAATAGAATAATAGATAAAGAAATACCAGGTAAACTTGCTGTATTGTCGGGAATAAAATATCATCCTTCCAGAATAAAATGTGCTATATTAGCATGGAATGCTTTAAATAAAATTCTTATAGATAGAATGAGTTTATAAATTTTAAATAGGTGTATAGTGTATGTCATTAAAAAATGAAATCATTAATGTATTAAAAACAATTATAGATCCAGAAATTTCTATTAATATTTATGATTTGGGATTGATATATAATATTTTGATTGATGAAAAAAAGAATGTTTGTATTGAAATGACATTAACAACTCCATCATGTCCTATGGCACATTTTTTTCCATCTATGGTAAAAAATAAAATAATTAGTGCAGTTGATATAGATTCTTGTGAGGTTAAATTAGTTTGGGATCCTCCTTGGACTAAAAATAGAATGTCTAAGATTGCGCGATTAGAGTTAGATATTTTTGATTAAAATAATGTAATTTTTTTATTTATATGTAATGAAAGATATTGATTGGCAGCCATCATCTAGTATGGAGGTTTTGCGTGTAAGAGCAAAATTTTTGATGAAGATTAGAAAATTTTTTTATGAAAAGGGATATTTAGAAGTGGAAACTCCGATTTTAAGTCATTTTGGAGTTACTGATGTATATATAGAAAATATTAGGGCACGTTCTTGTTCAAAATTTGTTTATTTGCAATCATCTCCTGAATATCATATGAAAAGATTATTAGCATTTGGTAGTGGATCTATATTTCAAATAGCTCGTGTTTTTAGAGATAATGAGATTGGTAATTGGCATAATCCTGAATTTACATTACTTGAATGGTACTGTTTAAATATAAATCATTATCAACTTTTAGATGAGGTTGAATTTTTTTTAAAAGTATTTTTATCATGTAATAGATTAGTTAAAAAAAGTTATAAACAGATTTTTATAGATTATTGTGATATAGATCCTATATCATCATCTATAGATGATTTAAAATGGATTTTACAGAAGAATAATTTAGAATCTGTTTTTTATGGTAAGGATATTATTGATCGTGATCAGTGTTTATATTTATTAATGACACATGTTGTGGTTCCTAATTTTACTAAAGAGATAGATGAACCAGTAGCAATATATGATTTTCCTTTATCACAGGCTTTATTAGCTCAAGTTGATAAAGAAGGTTTTGCTAAAAGATTTGAGATTTATTTTAAAGGTGTTGAATTAGCAAATGGGTTTAATGAATTAATTGATTTGAATGCTCATATTCATAGGTTTAATATGAATTTAATAAATAGAAAAAAAATGGGTTTGGATTTATTAGAAGTTGATTATAGATTTTTAAAAGCATTGGAGTTTGGACTGCCAGTATGTAGTGGTGTTGCTATTGGTATTGATAGATTATTAGCATTAAAATTAGGATATTCAAAAATTTCTGATGTTATGTCTTTTGATTTTAATAGATGTTAATTATGTTAATATTAGTGTATTGAAGAAGTTTATAATATTAAAATTATTGAAATGATTTGGATTATTGGAGAATAAGGTATTTATGTTTTTAAAAATAAAAAACAAAATTAGAGTATTAATTACAGGTGCTGCTGGAAGAGTTAGTTATGCTTTAATTTTTAGAATAGCTTCTGGAGAGATGTTTGGTCCTTTTACAGAAATAGAGTTGCATTTGTTTGATTTAGATACAGTTCTTTCTATTTTAGAAAGTATAGTAAAAGAACTGGAAGATTGTGCTTTTCCGTTATTAAAGTATGTTCAAATTACATCTAATATTCAGATGGCTGTGAATGGAATTCATTGGGCATTTTTAATAGGTGCAGTTCCTAGGAGTATAAATATGAATAGGATAGACTTATTAAAAGTAAATGGTTCTATATTTATGAAATATGGAAAAATAATAAATAGTTATGCAGATAGTAGTATTCGTATTGTTGTTGTTGGAAATCCTTCAAATACTAATTGTTTAATTTGTATGAATAATGCTTGTGATATTCCAAGTGATAGATTTTATGCTTTAATGTCTTTGGATGAGTTACGTGCAAAAACTCAATTAGCTAAAAAAGCTGGAGTTAATGTTTCAGAAATAAGTAGAGTTATTATTTGGGGAAATCATTCTAATACTCAGTATCCTGATTTTCATCATGTTAAAATATCTGGAAAGCCAATTATGGAAGTTATTAATGATAAACGATGGTTAAGAAAAAAATTTATTAAATTAGTTCAAAGACGTGGAATGGATATTATTAAATTATGTGGATTTTCTTCAGCGGCTTCTGCAGCGAATGCAATTATTTATAGTGTTTCTTCTTTAATAAATAGTAGTTTTTTGAGGAAAGATGATTTTTTTTCTATTGCTTTAAGATCTAATGGAGAGTATCATGTGGATGATGGTTTAATTTTTTCTTTTCCATGTTTTTATAACAAAAAAAAATTATGTGTTGTAGATGGTTTAAAATTTAATAAGTTTAGTAAAATTTATTTTGAAAATACTTTAAATGAATTACGAGAAGAAAAAAAAATGGCAAAGTATTTTCAATTTATTGTTTGATGAAGTTTTAAAAATTATTTGAATTTAGTAAAATTTATTGGAAATTAATTTTAGATTAAGATTAATTTATTTTAGATAAAAATAAAAAATATAAATTTTATTTATTTTTTTTAGTATTTAAAAATGTGTTTAAATAGTGTGTATTTATATTTCCATTGAGAAAATTTGGATCTTGGAATATTTTTTTATGTAGTTCTATATTTGTTTCTATTCCATCAATAATAATTTCATCAAGTGCATTTTGCATTTTTGCTATTGCTTCTTCTCTTGTGTTTCCATAGCTAATAATTTTTCCAATCATAGAATCATAGTATGGAGGGATTATATATTTATTATATATATGAGAATCAAATCTGATTCCTGGTCCTCCTGGTTGGTGTAGAGTATTTATTTTTCCAGAAGATGGTACAAAAGTTTTTGGATTTTCTGCATTAATTCTACATTCAATAGAATGACCGTGTATTTTAATATTTTTTTGTTGCAAATTTAAATTTAAATTATTACAAATTTTAATTTGTTCTTTAATTAAATCAATTTTAGTAATCATTTCCGTTATTGGATGTTCTACTTGGATGCGTGTATTCATTTCTAAAAAATAGAATTTTTCTTTTTTATAAAGAAATTCAAATGTTCCAGCACTTCTGTATTTAATTTTTTTACCAATTTTTATAATTAATTTTTTTATTTTTTGTTTTATTTTATCAGGTATATTTAGTGCAGGAGCTTCTTCTAAAATTTTTTGGTTATAACGCTGGATAGAGCAATCTCTGTCTCCTAAATATATAATATTTCCGTTTCCATCACCTAGTATTTGAAATTCAATATGACGTGGATTTGAAATGTATTTTTCCATGTAAAGATTTGTATTATTATAAGTTTGTTTTAATTGGTTATATGTTGATTCAATTATTTTTTTTAAATCGTTTTCTTCATATACTATATGAATGCCTTTTCCTCCTCCTCCTTTAATTGCTTTAATAACAATTGGATATCCAATTGTTCTTGCGGTTTCTATATTTATTTTATTGTTGTGGTTTGAAATAAGATTTGTTCCTGGTATACATGGAATTTTTAATTGTTTCATAGTATTGATGGCTGATAGTTTGTTTCCCATCAATCTTATCGTATCTCCTTTTGGTCCAATAAAGTGAATACCACTTTTTTCAACAATGTCTGCAAAGTCTGGATTTTCTGATAATAAACCGTATCCTGGGTGTATAGCGGTAGAGTTAGTTATTTTAGCTGCTGATATAATTGCTGGTATATTTAGGTAACTTTTTTGTAGATTAGTTGGTCCTATGCAAACTGTTTCATCAGCTAATCGTACATGTAATAAATTTTTGTCAATATCAGAATGAATTGCAACTGTTTTTATTCCTAGTTCTTTACATGCTCGAAGAATTCGTAAAGCTATTTCTCCTCTATTTGCAATAAGAATTTTTTCAAACATTTTATGTTAATTCGATTATAAATAGTGGTTGTTTATATTCTACTGGTTCGTTATTGTTAATTAATATATCTTTGATAATTCCATTATGATCTGTTTCTATTTCATTGAACATTTTCATTGCTTCTATAATACATAATGTATCTCCTATTTTAATTAATTGTCCTATTTTTACAAATGGAGGCTTATTTGGAGCTGGAGCTGTGTACAGAGTTCCGACCATAGGAGAATATATTGTATATAGTTTATTATTATTTTTAGTTTTGGATAGATTTTGTTTTTTATTTTTTATAGATGTTTGTAGTGGTATATTATTTATTGTATGTTTATTTGGTATATTGCTATTATGATATTGATTGTTATTTTTAATTTTTATAAGATTTTTATTTTCTTTAATTTCAATGGAATAAATTTTGCTTTTTTTGAGTAAATTAATAAGTTTTTGTATTGTTTTAATATCCATTAAAAATATCTCTTATTTTAATGTACTGTTAGAGAGTAGTTATATTTTATTGTAATATTTAATTATAGATTTTTTGTATAAAAAAATATTTTTTAGTAAATATTTTATTTATATTTTATATTTTAAAAATTGATTAGTGTAATCAATTTTTAAATTCTATAAGATATTATATAAAAAAGTTTTATAAAAAAAAATGTAATTTTAATATATTTATTACTTTAAAATTTGTTATTTTATGTTGAACTATAGATAAATATATGATTTACATTTAAAATATGTATATTAAATTATTAATATATAAAATATTTTTTGCTATCATATTATTAATAATTTTATTATAAATAAGTTTTATATAGATTATTAAAATCCTTTTAATTAAGGATAAAAAAAATTTATTGTGATACACACTACCATAATATAATTTTTTTATTTTTAGTTTGAATGTTCCGGGGTATAGCGCAGCTTGGTAGCGCGTCTGCTTTGGGAGCAGAATGTCGTGGGTTCAAATCCCTCTACCCCGAAAATTTGTGTTTTATATGTTTTTATGCGCCTGTAGCTCATTTTGGATAGAGTATCGGCCTTCTAAGCCGATGGTAACAGGTTCAAATCCTGTCAGGCGCGATTTTTTAATTAATAATATAGTTTTTAAAGCTTATTTTTTTAAATAGATTTTTATTTTGAATATTATATTAATGTAATTTTATGGTGAATGTAGCTCAATTGGTAGAGCATCGGGTTGTGGTCCCGGTTGTTGTGGGTTCGATCCCCATCATTCACCCATATTTTAAGATTAAATATTTTTAGTGTATTTAATTTTGGATATATATATTTTTTTAATTTTGATATTACGTGCGAAAGTGGTGGAATTTGGCATACACGTTGGATTTAGATTCCAATGAGATATATTTCTCTTGAGAGTTCGAGTCTCTCCTTTCGCATTGAGAATATGTAATTTTAAGAGAATTTCAATGAAAGTATTAGTTGAAGTTTTGGAAAAATTAAAAAGAAGATTTACGATATCTATACCTGCAAGATTGGTTCAGGATAATATAAATATTTACTTTAGAAATTTTTCTAAAAAAGTTGGAATTAATGGTTTTAGAACTGGCAAAGTCCCTTTGCATATCTTACAAAAAAGATATAATAATTTAATTATAAGTGATGTTATATGGAAAATGATTGAATCTTCTCTCAAACAGGCATTTAAAGATAAAAAAATATTACCGGTCAATATTCCAGTTATAGAATGTGATACTTTTGATTTTAATAAGGATCTAGTTTATACAGCTATATTTGAAGTTTTTCCAGATATTCAATGTTTAGATTTAAATGGAAAAAATATAAGATTTTTTATTTCAAAAATAACTGATGAAGATGTAATGTATATGTTAGAGAATTTAAGAGTTCAAAATAAGAATTGGTATGAGGTAAATAGATCAATTGTTTATGATGGTGATAAGGTTTTAATTAGTTTTAAAGAGACTTTCAGTAATTATTTTAATTTTAAAAGAAGTGTTAAGAATTTTGAATGTATTATAGGTTCTAAAACTATGATTCCTGGATTTGAGGATGGATTAATTAATAAAAAAATTGGTGAAACTTTTATTCTTAAAATACCTGTTTCTAAAATTTTATCGATAAATTCATTAGATAGAGAAAATTTTTTTATTTTTGAAATAACTATTCATAAGATATTTGAAGGAAAATTGCCGGATTTAAATAATACTTTTTTAAGAAAATTTAATATTAATAATAAAGATATTAAATATATTAAAAAATATATTAAAGATGTTATGGATAATGAACTTAATCAATATGTTGATCTAATAAATAGAGAAGAAGTTTTTGAAAGATTTGCATTACTTAATCAATTTGAATTACCAGAATCTTTAGTTAATAAAGAAATGAATTTTTTAAAAAATGAATTGTATTTACATGTATTTAAAGATAAGAATATAATAAATAAAAAAGTTTTTGATAATGTGTATGATTCAGTATTTTATGATCAAGCAAAAAAACGTGTACATCGATATTTATTATTATCTGAATATATAAAAAAAAGTAATTTGAAATTAAGCGAAAGTGAAATTAATAATACAATTGATGAATTATCCAAGTTATGTAGAGATCCGAATGAGATTAAATTTTTATATCATAAGAAATGTGATTATAATAAAAAAATAAGATCTTTAGCATTAGAGAAGATTTTGGCTAAAGAAATTAGTAAAAATGCTAATTTTATTACAGAATTTATAAAATATAAAGATATAATTAATATTATGAAAAACAAAAAACAATATATGTTTGCTTATGACAGATTATTTAAATAAAAAGATACATTTTTTTTCTAGTTTTGTTCCAATGGTGATTGAAAAAACATTTAAAGGAGAAAGGTCTTTTGATATATATTCAAAATTATTAAAAGATCGTATTATTTTTCTTATGGGAGAAATAGAAGATTTTATGGCTAATTTAATTATTGCACAATTATTATTTTTGGAATCAGAAGATCCTATGAAGGATATATTTTTATATATTAATTCGCCTGGTGGCATGGTCACATCTGGTCTTGCAATTTATGATACTATGCAATATATAAAACCGGATGTTAGTACAATATGTATTGGTCAGGCATCTAGTGCTGCTGCTTTATTACTTTGTTCTGGTGCAAAAGGAAAGCGATTTTGTTTGCCAAATGCAGTAATGATGATTCATCAACCTTTAGGTGGATACAAGGGACAAGCTTCTGATATAGAAATACATGCTAGGGAAATATTATCAATGAGAAATCGTTTAAATGCTATTTTAGCAAAACATACAAATAATACATCTGAAAAAATTAGAGTAGATACAGAACGTGATAATTTTATGAATGCTATGGAAGCTATTCAGTATGGTTTAATTGATAAGATTCTTTATAATCGTTAATTTTTTTATAAAAAGATTATATTTTATTTTGTTAATTAGATTTTTATTAAATTTAGTATTTTTATTGATTTTTTAGTAAGAATCAATGTGTATATGGTTTTTTATTAATTTTTAAATTAATGTTAAAAAAAACATGGTTGTATTGGATTTTTTATAAATTTTTAGAAGTTGTTAGATGAATTTTAATTATAAAAGGAGTTTATTTGAGTGGATAAATCCAATAATGGGGAAAATAAAATTTTGTGTTGTTCATTTTGTGGAAAAAATCAATTAGAAGTTAAAAAGTTAATTGCTGGTCCTTCTGTTTTTGTTTGTAATGAGTGCATTTTATTGTGTAATGATATAATTAATGATGAATTATATCATGGTTCTTGCATGAATAAAAATCAAGAGCTACCTAAACCTAAGGAGATAATGGATTTTTTAAATCAGTATGTAGTTGGTCAATTTCATACGAAAAAAATTTTGTCTGTTGGCGTTTATAATCATTATAAACGTTTATTTAAAAAAATGGAAGATGATGATGTTGAAATAGGTAAAAGTAATATTTTATTAATAGGACCAACAGGGTGTGGAAAAACTTTATTAGCACAGACTTTAGCTAGATTTTTGAATGTACCTTTTTCTATTTCTGATGCTACTACTCTTACTGAAGCAGGATATGTTGGTGAAGATGTAGAAAATGTTATTCAAAAGTTATTACAAAAATGTGATTATGATATTAGTAAAGCACAGAAAGGGATTGTATATATAGATGAAATTGATAAAATTTCTAGAAAATCTGATAATCCTTCGATAACTAGAGATGTTTCTGGAGAGGGAGTGCAGCAAGCACTGTTAAAAATAATGGAAGGAACTATTGCGTATATACCTCCAAAAGGTGGCAGAAAACATCCTCAGCAAGAATTTTTGCAAGTAGATACTTCTAATATTTTATTTATTTGTGGTGGTGCATTTTCTGGATTAGATAAAATTATTAAAGATCGTGAAAAAAAATTCGCTAGTATTGGTTTTGCTTCTACATTGGAAAATATAAACAGTAATCAATTTAAGAAAAAAATTTTTAATAATTTAGAATCAGAAGATTTAATTAAGTATGGTTTAATTCCTGAGTTTGTTGGGAGATTGCCTATTGTAACTGTTTTAAATGAGTTAAATGAGGAAGATTTAATAAATGTTTTAACTAAACCTAAAAATGCATTGATAAAGCAGTTTTATAGTTTATTTAAAATTGATAATGTTGAATTAGAATTTTGTGATAGGTCTTTATCTTTAATTGCTAGAATGGCTTTAGAAAAAAAATTAGGTGCTAGAGGTTTAAGATCTATTTTAGAGAATATTTTATTAGATATTATGTATGAATTGCCATCTATTAATAATGTTAATAAAGTAATTATTAATGAAAATGTAATAAATAATGTAATAAAACCTATTATTATTTATAATAACAGTAGTAATGAATAAAGTTAAATTTCATTAATTATATAATTTATTATATTAGTTATTTAATATGTTAGGTTTTATTTATGAATTGGGTATATTATATTTTGATAATATATGAATTTTTATAAATTTGTAACTTTGTGATGTGTTATATAATAAAGTTATTTAAGGATTTAAAAAAAACAGTATGTCTGATACTAAATTAATGATAAAAGATAATATATATGGAAAGTTGTTATTTCCTGTTTTACCTCTTAGAGATGTAGTGGTATATCCGAATATGGTTGTTCCTTTATTTGTTGGAAGAGAGAAATCTATTAAAGCTTTAGAAGCTTCTATGATTGATAGTAAACAGATTTTTTTAGTGGCTCAGAAGGAATCATCTGATGATGATCCTAATTTAGAAGATATTTATTCTATAGGAACAATTTCTAATATTTTGCAATTATTAAAATTACCAGATGGAACTGTTAAGATATTAGTTGAGGGAGATAAACGTGCTAAGGTTATTTATTCATGTAAAGATAAAGGTTATTTAGAAGTGGAATTAGATATTCTTGTAGAAGTTAATCAATTTTGTATTGATGATAGTAAAGATATTTTAGTGTTAAAGCGTACTTTAATTTCTCAGTTTGAGCAATATATAAGTTTAAATAAAAAAATTCCTTTAGAAGTGATTAATGTTGTTTCATCAATAGAAAATCCTGGAAAATTATCTGATACTATTGCTTCTAATTTATCTTTAAAAGTATCAGATAAACAGAATTTTTTGGAAATTATTGATGTAAGAAAGAGATTAGAAAATCTTATTGCTAAATTAGAGGTAGAAATTGATCTGTTGCATGCAGAAAAGAAAATTAGAGAACGTGTAAAAAAGCAAATGGAAAAAACTCAACGTGAATATTATTTGAATGAACAGATAAAGGCAATTCAGAAAGAACTTAGTAAAATTAGTGATGAAGGAGATGAAATTAGAAAATTGGAAAATAATATAAAAAATTCTGGAATGCATAATGAAGCTATGGATAAATCATTATCGGAATTATATAAATTAAAAATGATGTCTCCTGTATCGGCGGAAGCTACAGTAATTAGAAATTATCTTGATTGGATGTTATCTATTCCTTGGAAAAAAAGAAATAAAATAGAATTTGATTTGCAAAAAGCAGAATCATTATTAAATGAGGAACATTACGGTTTAGATAAGATAAAAGATCGTATAATTGAATATTTAGCTGTTCAAAAAAGAGTTAAGAATTTAAAAGGACCTATTTTATGTTTTGTCGGCCCTCCAGGTGTTGGTAAGACTTCATTAGGTAGATCAATTGCTAGAGCAATTGGAAGAACTTTTATTAGATTTTCATTGGGTGGATTACGTGATGAAGCTGAAATTAGAGGGCATAGAAAGACTTATATTGGATCTATGCCTGGAAAAATTATTCAAAAATTATGTAAAGTAAAAGTAAAAAATCCTTTGATGATGTTAGATGAGATAGATAAAATGTCTATGGATTTTCGTGGGGATCCATCATCTGCGTTATTGGAGGTATTGGATTCAGAGCAGAATTATATGTTTAATGATCATTATTTAGAAATCGATTATGATTTGAGTGAGGTAATGTTTATTGCTACTGCAAATTCTTTAGATATTCCAGTTCCGTTGTTGGATAGGATGGAAATTATTCGTTTACCTGGTTATACAGATCGAGAGAAGTTATTTATTGCTAAGAAGTATCTTGTTCCAAAGCAAGTAAATTTAAATGGATTAAAAAAAAATGAATTAAATATTACAGAAAGTGCTATTTATGAAATAATTTATTATTATACACGTGAAGCTGGTGTTAGGAATTTAGAGAGAGAAATTTCTAGTATTTGTAGAAAGGTAGTTAGAAATTTACTAATTAAAAATAGGATAAACAGAATTACTGTATCGTGCTTTAATATAAAAAAATATTTAGGAGTGAAAAAATATACTTATGAACATATTAAATGTGAAGTTAATTATATTGGTCGTGTAAATGGACTTGCTTGGACATCTGTTGGTGGTGAAGTATTGATAATAGAAGCATTAATGGTTCCTGGTAAGGGGAAAATTATTCGGACAGGTCAGTTAGGTAAGGTTATGCAAGAATCTATTTATGCAGCTATGACAGTTGTTAGAAGTTGTGCTAATTTTTTGAAATTAGAAAGAAATTTTTATGATGAAAATGATTTTCATATCCATATACCAGAAGGTGCTATACCAAAAGATGGTCCAAGTGCTGGAATAGGTGTTTGTGTAGCTTTAACTTCTGTTGTAACGAAAATTCCTATACGCTATGATATAGCTATGACTGGTGAGATTACATTGTTGGGAAAGATATTACCTATAGGAGGTTTAAAAGAAAAGCTATTGGCAGCTTGTCGTTTTAATATTAAAGATGTTCTTATTCCAGAAGAAAATTATAAGGATTTAGAAGATGTTCCTGATAATGTTTTAAAAAAAATTAATATACATACTGTAAAAGATATAAAAGAAGTACTGCGTTTTTCTTTGACTAAAGAAATTTAAAAAATAGTAGGTTTTTTATTTTTTTTGATACCAAATTAATGGAGTAAATAGTTTATTTGATAAATTGATTTTTTTTTGTTATTGTCTAATAAAGTTATTAGATATTTTATATAAATACTTGACTCTGTGTAATAAATTTGGTTAAATCAAGATTTTTTAATATTAAGAAAAAGAGATAAGAGAAGATGAATAAAAGTGAATTAGTTAAAGTAATTTCAAAAAGTTCTGGTATTACTAAAACTAGTGTAAATTGTATTATTGAGTCTTTAATATCATCTATTGCTAATACTTTAAAACATGGAGATACTGTTGTGTTACCTGGATTTGGTTCTTTTTATACAGTTTTACGTTCTGAACGTATAGGTAGAAATCCACAAAATGGTAAAATTATTCGTATTAAAGCTTCAAAGATTATAAAGTTTAGAGCTGGAAAAAAATTAAAAAATTTTTTGTAGAAGTTTAATTTTAATTGTTATATTTTAATTGTTTTAAAAATTAATATTTTAATATTAAATAAAATTTTTTAAAAATAAATTATTGGGTACTTAGCTCAGTTTGGGAGAGCGTCGTCCTTACAAGGCGAGGGTCGCAGGTTCAATTCCTGCAGTACCTATGATGTTTTATTTTTTGTTTTTTTATATTTTTAATTAATTGTGAAAATTATGGAGTGGTAGTTCAGTTGGTTAGAATACCGGCCTGTCACGCCGGGGGTCGCGGGTTCGAGTCCCGTTCACTCCGTTTTTAAGAAATAAAATTTATTATAAATTTATTTAGAGTTTGTATTTTTTATTTTTAAAATAAGTAGTTTTTTTTATTAAGGGAATACTTATTTTATAAGTAAAGGTTTTATTTATATTTTTTTATAGTAGTTACAAAAACTAATGTAATTATTGTGTTTTTTTGTGTTATTTAATTTTTATAAAAGATTTTAATTTTTTGTTATTCCCATAATATGGTATCCGGCATCTACATGTATAATTTCTCCTGTAATTCCTGATGATAAATCTGAACATAAAAATACTGCAACTTTTCCTATTTCTTTTGCAGATACGTTACGTTGTAATGGTGTAGAATTTTTATAAATTGTTTTGATTTTGTTGAAATCTTTTATTCTTGATGAAGATATAGTTTTTATTGGACCTGGGGAAATTGCATTTATACGTATATTCATCATTCCTAAATTAAATGATAAATAACGAACAGAAGATTCTAAACTAGATTTTACAATTCCCATTGTATTATAATTAGGTATAACTTTTTCAGCACCGTAGTAACTTAGTGTTATTATAGATCCATTGGAGTTTTTCATTAATGGAAATGCATTTTTGGATATTTCTATAAGGCTATAAGTACTTATTTCTTGGGAAATTAAATAATCTTTTCTATTTATATTTTTCATAAAGTTTCCTCCTTGTATTTGATTTTTTGGAGTAAAAGCAATAGAATGTATTAATCCATTTAATGTTCCCCATTTTTTTTTTATTTTATCAAAAGTTGAATGTATTTCATTGTCTTGTGTTACATTACAAGGCAGAATAAATGAAGAATTAAATTCAGAAGATATTTTTTGTAAACGAGTTTTTATTTTTTCATTTTGAAATGTAAAAGCTAATTCTGCTCCATGTTCAAAACATGCTTGTGCTATCCCATATGCAATAGAATATTTATTTATTAAACCCATGATTAATATTTTTTTTCCTTTTAATAAGTTCATATTTAATTTTTTTCAATTTTATTTTAGTAATAGTGTACTAAAATATATATTTTATGATTATTAGAGTAATTCTCGCATTTTTGCTTGTATCATGTCTATAGCAATTCTATTTTCTCCTCCTTTTGGCACTATAATATCCGCATATTTACTTGATGGTTTAATAAATTGAAGATACATTGGTCTAACCATAGTTTCATATTGATTGATTACAGATTTAAATGATCTACAACGTTCTATAACATCTCGTTTTAATCTTCTTATTAAGCATATATCCAGTGGTGTGGACATAAATATTCTTATATCCATAATTTTTCTTAAATTTTGATCGCTTAATAATAATATTCCTTCTAATACTACTATTGTATGATTTCCTATGCGCCTAGTTTTTGATAATCGTATATGTTTTGAGTGAGAATAAATAGGTATATTTATTGATTTACCTTTTCTTAAGTTTTTTAAATGTTTATATAAAAAAGCATGATCAAATGCATCTGGGTGATCATAATTAATTTTTTCTCTTTCTGAAAAAGGTAAGTGTTTATTATCTTTATAATAAGAATCTTCTGATATTACTACTACTTGTTCTGAACCTAGTTCTGTTACTATTGTGTTCGCAAGTAAACTTTTTCCTGATGCTGATGGTCCAGAAATTCCAATAATAATTGGTTTTTCTCTCATATGTTTTTATTAAAAATAATAGTATTTTTTATAATTTAAATAATTAATTACTATTTTAGTAAAAATTGTTTATATAATAAATATTTTTTTGTATATATTACATGTATTGATATTTGTTTTTATTTAAAATAGTTTTATAATATAAAAATATTTAATATTTGTTTTAAAAGTAAAGATTGTTTTTGTTTGTGAAAAGCAGTTTATGTTTATTTATTCTTTTAAGAATTTTTTATTTTTATTTCGATAAAATTTATTTATTTTTTATTAGTTATAAGTTGTATTTTATTTTAATATTGTTTGATAGGTATCTAAAATCCATATCCATATATAAGTTATATTGCTGATGGTTGTTGTAAGTGCTGTTAATAAAATTATTATATTTATAATACAATTGAAGATTGTATGAAATGCAAGATTGAATAAACAGAATATTATTAATAATAATTGTAGTGTTGTATTTATTTTGCTAATAATTATAGATTTGAGTATTAATTTATTTTTTATAATATAAAACCATATTATTATTCCTAATAATATTGTTGTATCTTTTAATATAGTTAAAATAACGAGCCACCATGGTAAAATCTTTATCAATGCAAGTGCTATAAAACTTAATGTAATTAAAAATTTGTCTGCTAATGGATCAAGTGAAGCTCCGTAAGAGCTTTGCCAATTAAAATTTCTTGCTATCCATCCATCTAAAGTATCTGTTAATCCTGCTGTTAAAAATAGATAAAATGTTAGAGAATATTGTTTTTTATATATACATATTAAAATAGGAATAATAAGTATTAATCTAGAGAAAGTTAATAAATTTGGAATACATTGTAATTTTATTTTCATGATTACATTATCATATAATGTTGTATTTAATTTTAGTTTTTTTAATTATGTACAAATGTATTTATATCTTAATGAGATATTTAACATATAGATGTTAGTTTTTTATTATTACAAGTATGTTTTATATTAATAAATATTTATTAATTTTAAATGTTAAGTATTATGTTTTTTTAAAAAAAATAAAATGTGTTGATTGTTATAGGTAATTTTGAGTAATATCTCAT
Organism: Candidatus Legionella polyplacis; assembly: GCF_002776555.1. Lineage (GTDB taxonomy): Bacteria > Pseudomonadota > Gammaproteobacteria > Legionellales > Legionellaceae > Legionella_E > Legionella_E polyplacis. Next base: position 244,256 of record NZ_CP021497.1, on the reverse strand, counting down.
CTTTAAATAAAGGTTTAGTGGTATCTTATTAAGATATTTTTTATCTTAAAAAAAAATAATAAAATATAATTTTTTTATAGAAAAATAAAAAAATAGTATATAATTATTAATTAATAATATTAATAATTATATATTATGTCTTGTTCTAAAAAGAAAAATCATTGGGTTCATAATTATTATTTTCGTGATCCATTTTTGAAAAGAGCTAAATTTGAAGGTTATAGAAGTAGAGCAGTTTATAAACTTAAAGAAATAGATGAAAAAGAGAATTTATTAAAATTTGGTACAAAGATTATTGATTTAGGATCTTCACCAGGAAGTTGGGTACAGTATATTTTAAAAAAATTAGGAAGAAGTACAAAAATTTATGCTCTAGACAAAGTTCCTATGAAAGATATTTTTGGTGTGTCTTTTATTCATGGAGATTTTTTTAATAGTTCGGTATTAGATAAATTGTTTAGTTTATTAACTTATAGGAAAATAGAATTAGTTTTATCAGATATGGCTTGTAGTACTAGTGGTTTTCCTGAAATAGATATACCAAGATTATTAGAATTGAATGAATCAGTATTGAGATTTAGTATTAAAGTATTAAAATTTAATGGAATAATGCTGATAAAAGTTTTTTATGGATATGGATTAAATAATTTTATTAATAAAGTACGTTCCTATTTTAGAAAGGTTAGAATTTATAAACCATTAGCCTCGCGTTCTTTTTCAAGAGAAGCTTATTTATTAGGTAAATATTTTATTGGGTACAACAAAATGTTTTAAAATTTAAAAATTTTTTTTTGTTTATTTTTATGCAATGAATGTTTTATTTTATGTTTTTTATAAGATAAAAGCTCTATATAATATAGGATATTATTTTATTTTACACGAATATAATTTTTTCGGAGTAATTATTTGAATGATATGATAAAAAATTTGTTTTTATGGTTAGTAATAGTAATTATTTTAATTACTGTTTTTAGTAATTTTGGATATCGTCGAACATCTATATTAAGAATTTCTTATAGTCAATTTTTAAATAATGTTGATCATGGAATGGTTGATTCTGTTACGATTGAAGATAACAAATTAGTGAAAGGACAAATGAAAGATAATCATCAGTTTATTACTTATATACCTATGCAAGATGATGCATTATTAGGTCAGTTATTAAAAAATAAAGTTGATGTTAGTGGGCAAGGAAAACAGCAGGAAAGTTTTTTATTACATTTATTTGTAAATTGGTTTCCTATGTTGTTATTAATAGGTGTATGGATTTTTTTTATGAAACAGATGCAGGGTGGTGGAAGAGGAGCTATGTCTTTTGGAAGGTCTAGAGCTAAGCTTTTAGGAGAAGATCAGGTAAAGGTTACTTTTGCTGATGTTGTTGGTATAGATGAGGCTAAAGAGGAAGTTAAGGAGTTAGTTGATTTTCTTAAGGATCCGTCTAAGTTTCAACGTTTAGGAGGTCGTATACCCAAAGGAATTTTATTAGTTGGTTCTCCTGGTACTGGAAAAACTTTGTTAGCTAAAGCAGTAGCAGGAGAAGCTAAAGTTCCATTTTTTACAATTTCTGGTTCAGATTTTGTAGAAATGTTTGTTGGTGTTGGAGCATCACGTGTGAGAGATATGTTTGATCAAGCAAAAAAACATTCTCCTTGTATTATTTTTATTGATGAAATTGATGCAGTTGGAAGACATAGAGGATCTGGATTGGGAGGTGGACATGATGAGCGTGAGCAGACGTTAAATCAATTATTGGTTGAAATGGATGGGTTTGATGGGAATGATGGAGTTATTGTGATTTCCGCTACTAACAGACCAGATGTTCTTGATCCTGCATTGTTACGACCTGGAAGATTTGATAGACAGGTTGTTGTTCCTTTACCTGATATCCGTGGTCGTGAAGAAATTTTAAAAGTGCATTTGAAAAAGATTTCTTTAGATGAAAAGATAGATATAGTATCTATTGCTCGTGGAACTCCTGGATTTTCTGGAGCAGATTTAGCTAATTTAGTTAATGAAGCAGCATTATTTGCTGCTAGATTTAATAAATCTATGGTGGGTTTATTTGAGTTAGAAAAAGCTAAAGATAAGATTATTATGGGATCTGAAAGAAAGTCTATGATTATGAGTGAAAAAGATAAAAGACTTACAGCATATCATGAAGCTGGTCATGCAATAGTTGGTTTACTGGTTCCAGAACATGATCCAGTTTATAAAGTTACAATTATACCTAGAGGAATGGCATTAGGAGTTACTATGTTTTTACCTGAAAAGGATCATTTTAATTTTAGTAAGAGACGTTTAGAGAGTCAATTGTCTAGCTTGTTTGGTGGTCGAATAGCGGAAGAATTAGTTTTTGGCTTAGAAAGTATTACAACTGGAGCAGCTAATGATATAGCTAGAGCTACGTCTATTGCTCGTAAGATGGTTACTATATGGGGATTATCTAATCTTGGACCTTTAACATATGGGGAAGAGCATGGAGAGATATTTTTAGGGAAGACTGTTAATAATCAACGAAAAGAAATATCTGATAGTACGGCAAAAAAAATTGATGATGAAATAGATAAGATTGTTTCTTGTGCTTATAATGTTGCTAAAGAGATGCTTATATCTAATATAGATAAGTTACATTTAATGGCTGATCAATTAATTAGATATGAGACAATTGATTTAGAGCAAATTAAGAAAATTATGTCTATTAATAACGTTGATTCTACTGTTAATTCTAAAAATATTGATCTTAATTGTTAATATGTAAATAAATTGTTTGTTTTTTATTGTTAAACAAGGTTACTTGATAAGATATTTATTTAAAATAATTTTGTGGTTTTTTATATGTTTTTAAAATTATAAAAAGATGATATATGAATGCTGAGGAATTTGAAAATTGGCGTATTAATTACAAAAAAGGATATTATAATATGTTGGTATATCCGTTAATTATGGGGGTATTAAATGTAACTCCAGATTCTTTTTTTGATGGTGGAAAATTTTTTGATACTCAAAATGCTGTTGAACATGCTTTTTATATGATTTCTAAAGGTGCAGATATAATTGATATAGGTGGTGAATCTACTAGACCTGGATATACACCTATTGATGTGGATGAAGAATTGCGTAGAGTAATACCAGTAATTAAAAAAATCAGATCTAAAAGTGACATATGTATTTCAATTGATACAACAAAATTAATCGTTATGTATGAAGCATTATTAGCTGGAGCTTCTTTTATTAATGATGTTAGTTCTTTATCTGATAGAGATTCTTTAAAGTTTGTAGCATCTATTGATATTCCTATTTGTATAATGCATGGAGGTAGAGGTAATAATAATATTAATTATCAAAATAATGTAATTTTAGATGAGTTTTCCAATATAAATTATAGAAAAAAAGATGTTATAGATGATATTAGTTATTTTTTTGAACAAAAAATTATTGATTGTATTAATGTAGGTATACAAAGAAAAAATTTGATTATTGATCCTGGTTTTGGTTTTAACAAATCTGTCGAAGACAACATAAGAATTATAAGTAATCTTAAGAGATTTTCTAAATATGAATTGCCAATTTTAATTGGTTTGTCAAGAAAATCTACATTAGGTGTATTATTAAATAAATTAGTACATGAACGTTTAATAGGTAGTATTGTAATGTCTATATTTTCAATTTTGCAAGGAGTAAGTATAATTAGAACACATGATGTTGATGAAATGAATCAAGCTTTAATTGTGTTAAAGGCTATAAAGCAAAAAATGAATTATTGAACATTTAAAAATATTATGTTATTAATGATCTTAATATTATTTTTTTAATAAATTAAAGAAATCAATAGTGAATCTTATTATAATTGCTTTGTTTTTTATTTTTTTGCTTAATGTAATTATTAAAATTTTTTAGAGTGTAAAATATATAAAAATGCCGTTGCACAGAATTGAACTGTGGACCTATTAATTACGAATTAATTGCTCTACCAACTGAGCTACAACGGCTGTGATTTTAATTAAATATTATTGTTAATAAATATAAAGTATTTAATTGTTTTATAAAAAATATTTTTTTAATAATTATTTATTGTTTTAGATAATTTTTAAGAACGTATTTTAAAATTCCTCCATTTAAATAAAAATTTAATTCATTTATGGTATCTATTCTGCAAATAAGATTGATAATTTTTATTTTATTATTTGGATATTTTATTGTTGTTTTTATTAGGTCATTTGGCTTTATATTGGAATTTATATGTATAGATATTCTTTCTTCTCCATTTAGCTTTAATGTTAATCTATTCATGTTGTGTGTAAATTGTAATGGAAGAACTCCCATTCCTATCAAGTTTGAGCGATGGATTCTTTCAAAACTTTCTGCAATTATTGCTTTTATTCCTAACAATGATGTTCCTTTTGCTGCCCAGTCTCTTGATGATCCTGTTCCATAGTTTTTTCCAGCAATTATAATTAAATCTTGTTTATTTTTTTTATATATTTTAGAGGCTTCATATATAGACATAATTTGATTGGATGGAAGATGCTTTGTAAATCCTCCTAATATATTAGGAATAATCTCATTTTGTATTCTTATATTTGAAAATGTTCCTCTGATCATTATTTTATGATTTCCTCTTCTTGATCCATAAGAATTAAAGTCTTTTTCTTTTATTCCTTTAGATATTAGGTATTTCCCAGCTGGTGAATTGATTGGTATAGATCCTGCTGGTGATATATGATCTGTAGTAATTGAATCTCCAAATATAGCTAAAATATATGCATTGTTTATGACAATATTATGAGTTTTTTTATAAGATAATGAGAAATTTTTTAAAAAAGGTGATTTTTGAATATATGTAGATGATTTTGACCATTGATAGCTGTTATCAGAATTATTATTTTTATGTATTATAGATTTCCATTGATCATTTCCTTGATATATATTAATATATTCTTTGTGAAAGAGATCGTTGTTAATATTTTTTATTTTTGATAAAATTTCATTTTGACTTGGCCATATATCTTTTAAGTAGATTTTATTTCCATTTTGATTTATTCCTATTGGGTTTCTTGATAAATCAATAAGCATTGATCCACATAGAGCATATGCAATTACAAGAGGTGGAGAGCATAACCAATTCATTTTAATTAATGGGTGTATTCTTCCTTCAAAGTTTCTATTACCGGATAATATTGAGCAAACAATAATATTATTGTTTTGAATGGTTTTTGTAATTTCTTTAGATATTGGTCCTGTATTTCCAATGCAGGTTGTGCATCCATATCCTACAATGGAAAATCCCAGTTTATCCAAATAAGTTTGTAAATTCATTTGTTGTAGGTATTTTGTTACTACTTTAGATCCAGGTGCAAAGGATGTTTTAACCCATGGTTGAGTATTTAATCCTTTATTTATTGCGTTTTTAGCTAGTATTCCTGCAGTTATTATAGAGAAAGGATTAGATGTATTTGTACAGCTAGTTATAGCTGCAATTATTATATGACCGTTTTTTAAGGAATATGATTGATTTTTTATAGAAAAAGATTTAGTAATCTTATTATTATTTATTTTTTTTATATATTTATATAATGTTGTTGAAGCGGATTTTAATGAGTTTAAATCTTCTGGTTTTTTTGGTCCTGATATAGATGTGTTGATGGTAGAAAGATTTATAGTGATAAAATCAGTATATATTGGTTCTTCCATATTTTTTTCATACCATAGTTTTTGTGATTTACAATAGTTTTTTACTAAATTTATTAAATTTTTATTATTTTTTGTTAAAAATAAATAGTTTAAAGTTTCTTGATCTATAGGAAAGATTGCACAAGTTGCTCCATATTCTGGAGCCATATTAGAGATCGTAGCTCGATCTGGAATAGATAAATATTTGAGGCTTGGACCGTAAAATTCAATAAATTTTCCAATGACTTCTTTTTCTCTTAAAATTTTTGTAATTGTTAATGCTACATCTGTTGATGTAATTTTATCATTTAATTTTCCGATTATTTTTATTCCAATGATTTCTGGTATGGTAATTGATATAGGATATCCTAGTATTGCTGTTTCTGCTTCAATACCTCCAACTCCCCATCCAAGTATTCCTAGTGAGTTAATCATAGTTGTATGTGAATCTGTTCCTATAACTGAGTCTGGAAAAGCAAATAGTTTATTGTTTATTTTTTTTGTCCAGATAACTTTTGCTAAATATTCTAAGTTGATTTGATGGCAAATTCCTGTTCCAGGTGGAATTATATGAAAGTTTGAAAATGTTTGTTTTGCCCATTTTAAAAATTTGTATCTTTCTTTATTTTGTTTTGCTTCAATAGATTCATTGATACTTAGTGAATTAAGTGAGTTATATGAATTAACAGTTATTGAGTGATCTATTATGAGATCAGTTGGAATAGAAAATGATAATGTTTTTTTTGTATTTTTTTTTATATTTGATAATTTTTCTTGTATTGTAACTAAATCAATTAATGTAGGTATACCTGTAAAATCTTGCATAAGAACTCTTGTAGGAAAAAAAGAAATTTCATGTTTAGATGTTTTATTTTTTGTCCAATTAAAAATTTCTTTAATATCTTGTGATATATTAGTATTTTTATCTTGAAAGCGTAATAAATTTTCTAAAATTATTTTTAGTGAAAAAGGTAATTTATTAATATCTATTTGATATAGATTTTCTATTTTTTTGATATCAAAGAAATGATAAATTTTATTATTATTTGATAATTGCGATATTGTTGAAAAAAAATTTTTTTTTTCTTTCATAAATTGTTCCTTTATTTTTTAAAATTTTTATAACTTATATAGTATAAATTGAATTTAGTATATAATATTTTTTTTTAAAAATATTTAAATATCTGAAATTTATGTTTTTTTATAAAAATATTTTTTATACAGTAATTTTATTTTGAAATAAATTTGTTTTTTTTAAAGTATACAATAATTTTTTATTGGTTTTTATTTAACAATATTTTTTATTGAGTATGATAAGTTTAATGTATTTAATTTTTTATATAGATTAGAAATAATTTTGTTATAATTTGATTTAGAAAATATAGTATTGCCAATAACGAATTGTTTAGCTCCATGTTTTGCTAACGATAAGATATTGTGAGTATTTATTCCTCCATCTATACAAATAGTTAATTTAGGGAAGTTTTTTTTTATCCATTTAATTTTGTTTTTTATTTTTGGTATAAATTTTTGGTTTGGAAATCCTGGATTTACGGACATAATTACTACATAATCAATATTGTTAAAATATTTTTTTATTTGCAATGGAGAATTAGTAGGATTTAAAGCAATTCCTATTTTACAATGTTTTTTTATTATATTCATAATATGATTTATATGAGTAGAAGAATCTATATGTATAGTGATTCGGTTAGCTTTTATTTTTAACATAGAGTAAATTAGATTTCTTGTAGGATGTGCCATTAAATGTATATCTAATTTTATTGTTGGAAAATGTTTTTTGATTGATTGACATGTAGAAATTCCGAATGTAAGATTTGGAACGTAATGGTTATCTGTAATATCAATATGAATCATTTCAGTTTTAGTTTCTATAATTTTTTTAATTTCTTTTTTTAAGCAAATTGGGTTTGCTGAAAGTATTGATGGTATGATAAGATAGTTTTTTTTCATTATAAATATTATTTGATTTATAACATTATTTATTTATTTTTGATAAATATATAATTTTTTGCAAATTCTGAAAACATTATTAAGAATGAAATCTATTGTAAAGGATTATGTTTTGTTTTATTTTTAAATATTATTTAACTTAAAGTTAATGGAATATTCCAGTCTATACCGAATGTTTTTGTGCTTATTTTAATTCCAGGAGGAGATTGTTTTCTTTTGTATTCATTACGTTTTATTAGATATAAAATATGATTTATTTCTGTTGGTGAAAATCCCATATTTATTATTTCATTAATAGATTTATTTTTTTCTATGTATTGTTCAAGAATACAGTCAATAATAGAGTATTGGGGTAGGAAATCTTGATCGTATTGATTATACATAAGTTCTGCTGATGGTTTTTTAAGTATAATTCTATTTGGAATAACATATGAGATATTGTTACGGTATTTAGCTAAAGAGTAAATTTGAGTTTTTAATATATCTTTTAGTACTGAAAAACCACCTGACATATCTCCATATAGTGTAGAATATCCTACAGCAATTTCACTTTTGTTACTAGTATTTAGTAGGAGTTTTCCTGTTTTATTTGATATTCCCATCATTAATACATTTCGAATTCTTGATTGTATGTTTTCTTGTATGATATTTTTTTCTATTTTTTTAAAAATTTTGTGAAAAATTTTTAAAAATTTTTTAAATATTGGTTTTATATAGATTGTATTGTATTTTATGCCTAACATTTTTGATTGTTTTTTAGCATCAATTAAACTGTTTTTTGATGTATATTGAGATGGCATAAGTATAGCTTTTATATATTTTGGTCCAATTGCATCATTGGCAATGGATAGTGTTAGTGCAGAATCTATCCCTCCAGACAATCCTATTAATGCTCCAGGAAAATTATTTTTTTTAATATAATCATGCACTCCATTTACTAAAGCTTGATAAATAATCGCATTATGCTTTAGAGATGGATATATTGTTCCTTTTATATATTTTTTATTTATAATTATTGTTTGTAAACATTCTTTAAATGTTGGTAATTTTGCACGTATCTTGCCTTGATTATTAAAAACTGTTGATTGTCCATCAAAGATAAATTCATCTTGACCTCCTGTTTGATTAACATATATTATGGATGTTTTATAATGTTTTGCATATTTTTTTAATAATTCTTCTCTATAATTTGATTTGTTTATTTCAAAATATGATGCGTTTAAACAAATTAAGGAATTAATTTTATTAATAATATTTTTTTGTTTTATTTTTTTATATTTTAAATCATCAAATGTACATATTCCAAATATATTTTTTTTAATTACTATAGTTAATAGTTTGTTTTTTCCATTTGTAAAATATTTTTTTTCATTAGATAAAATTTGGTTGTTTAAATATTGTTTGTAATAAGTAGCAATACATGATTTTTTATAGAAAATTGATATAGTGTTAAAACATTTCTTATCTTTTAATAAAGGGTGTCCAATAATTATGTAACATTTTTTTGTTTTAGTACAAATATTATTTAAACTATCAAAAATATGTTCATGAAATTCTTTTCTTGTAAGTAATTCATTTATTGAATATCCAGTTATAGCAAGTTCTGGGAATATGATAATATCATAATACTTTTGTTTGGCTTCAATAATTTTAATAATTTTTTTAGTATTATAATAAATAGATCCTATTATTGGATTTATTTGAGATATTAGTATTTTGATTTGATTCATAGAATTTTAAGTTTATAAAAATTTTTTTTAGTAATTATATTTTATATTTTTCATTTATTAAATATAAATAAAATTAATTTTTATTATTTTTTTAAGTTTTTTGTATAAGATTTTATATATATTATTTATAAGTAAGGTTGTTATTAATTTAAATATTATTTTTTAAAACTATCTCTTTTAAAGATTTTTTTATTATTTTATATATTATTAAGATTAGGTTTATTAAAATTTTAAGATTTTTGTATATTGTAATATTTTAATTATATAAGTTAATATGTTGCTATTTAATAGCAGTTAGTTATTAAAATTTTAGTATATTTAAAATATGTTATTAAAATTTATGTAAGTTCATAAAATATTAAATATAATTTTGTCAATATTAATTACTTTATAGATGTATTTATATTGATTTATTAGTTAAATATTTTATTTTTAAAAAAAAATATTATTTACTCAATAAATTTTTTATTAAAATATTTAATTTTTAATTATCTTATTATTTAAGATGATTAATATTGTTTATTTTAATTTTAGTTAAAATGATTTTATTAAATATAATCGAATATAATATTTTTTTTTAAAAATTTTAGGATTTTTTATTAGAGATGATAGTAGATTTTAAGAAAGAGTTATTTAAAAATTGTAAGTCGTTACCATATTCTTTTGAAGCTGAGCAAGGTGTTTTAGGTGGATTAATTTTAGATAATCAAATATGGGATGATATTCATTTAAAGTTATGTGAGACAGATTTTTATCGTAATGAACATTCTATATTATATAGATCCATATCTGAATTAATAAAAAAAAATCATCCAGTTGATATAGTTACTTTAATTGATATGTTGAAATCAATAAATAAATTAGATTATATTGGTGGTGAGTCTTATCTATTTGAATTAGTAAATGGAATTCCTGGTGTAACAAATATTTTTGCTTATGTCAATATTGTAAGGGAAAAATCGGTTCAACGTCAATTGATAGAGGTTGCAAATGAAATTGCTAATTTTTCTTATAATCTCGGAGAAAAGAATATTAATGATCTTTTGGATTTTGCAGAAACAAAAATATTTTCTATTGCTAATCAAACTTCAAGAAAAGGAGGTCCAGAAAAGATAAAAATTATTTTATCTAAAACAATGAAAAAGTTAAATAGTTTATATAGTAATAATAAAAAAATAACTGGATTATCTACTGGACTTAGTGATTTAGATGAAAAAACATCTGGTTTGCAGTCTTCTAATTTTATTATTGTAGCTGGTAGACCATCAATGGGGAAAACTGCTTTAGCTATGAATATTGCAGAGCATGTAGTTATACAAAATAAAAAGCCTGTTTTGGTATTTTCAATGGAAATGCCTTCTGATTCTATCATCATAAGGATGATATCTTCTTTGGCTAGGGTTGATCAACATAAATTAAGGACTGGAAAACTTAATAAACAAGATTGGCCAAGAGTTATTTCTACAGTAAATTTATTATCAGAAGTTCCTTTATTTATTGATGAAACTCCAGCTTTAAGTCCTGTAGAGATTCGGGCTCGTTCTAGAAGATTAATAAAGGATCAAGATTCTATTGGATTGATTATTATAGATTATATACAGCTTATGAAAATTCCAGGTTTTAGAATGGATAGTCGTACTGCAGAAATTTCTGAAATTTCTAGAAGTTTAAAATCTTTAGCTAAAGAATTAAATGTTCCTATTATTGCGTTATCACAGTTAAATAGAAGCTTAGAGCAAAGATATGATAAAAGACCTATTATGTCTGATTTACGTGAATCTGGTGCAATTGAACAAGATGCTGATATAATTTATTTTATTTATCGTGATGAGGTTTATAGAGAGAATAGTCCGGATAAAGGTATTGCCGAAATTATTATTGCTAAGCAACGTAATGGTCCTATTGGAAAAGTAAAAGTTGCATTTTTAGGACAATATACAAGATTTGAAGATTTATTTTTTAATAAATGATATTTTTTTTATTTTTTGTATAAAAATGTAATATTTATTAATATTAAATATTGTGAATTATTTATTTTAAACATTTGTTTTTTTTAACAGATCATTTTTTTTGGATTTACGTATTGTTTAAATTTATTTTTTGTTAAAATATTTAGTTTAGCTGAAGCTTCTTTTAGAGAAATATTATTTTCATAAGCTGTTCTTGCTATTTTTGCTGCATTGTCGTAACCGATATGTTGATTTAAAGCTGTAACTAACATTAAAGAATTTTGTACATGTTGATTTATTTTTTCATAGTTTGGTTTTATTTTTTCAATACAAAGTTTTTTAAAAGATAAGCATGCATCAGATAAAAGATTGATAGATTGTATAAAATTATAAATTATCAGTGGTTTACACACATTTAATTCAAAATTTCCTTGGCTTGCTGCAAAAGATATTGAATTGTCGTTTCCTAAAACTTGAATACATACCATAATCAATGCTTCACATTGTGTTGGATTTATTTTTCCTGGCATTATGGATGATCCAGGTTCATTTTCTGGAAGTATTAATTCTCCTATTCCGCATCTTGGTCCTGATGATAGCCATCTTACGTCATTAGCGATTTTTATTAATGCGCATGCTAATGTTTTAAGTGCACTATGTATGATGACTATTGGTTCATGCGAAGATAGTGAAGAAAATTTGTTTTTTGCTGGAATAAATGGGATTTTTGTTATTTTTGCAATATAGTTTGAAGCTATTTTAGAAAAATTTTTTGGGGCATTATATCCTGTGCCTATTGCTGTTCCACCAATAGCTATTTGATATAATTCTGGAAGAATTTTATTTATTCTTTTTATACAAGAAAGTATTTGGTATGCGTATCCGGAAAATTCTTGTCCCAATGTCATTGGGATTGCATCTTGTAAATGAGTTCTTCCTATTTTAATAATATTTTTAAATTTTTTTTGTTTTTTATAAAGTTCATTATAAAGTTCTTTTAAAGTTGGTATAAGTTTTGTGTGTAATAAAATAGCCGCAGCAATATGCATGGCTGTTGGAAATGTATCATTTGATGATTGTGACATATTTACATCATCATTTGGATGAATAAAATTTTTACTGTTTTTTATATTTCCAATTTTTATTGCTCTATTAGAAATCACTTCATTAATATTCATGTTGGAGTGTGTTCCACTTCCTGTTTGCCATACTTTTAATGGAAAATGATCGTTTAATGATCCTGAAATAATTTCTTCAGATATTTTTACAATGAATTTTGTTTTTTCTTTGTTTAATTTTCCTAATTCATAATTGGCTAACGCTGATGCTTTTTTTAATATTCCAAATGCGTGTATGATTTCGTATGGCATAATTTCTGTGCCAATATTAAAATTTTCTATAGATCTTTGTGTTTGAGCACCCCAATATTTTGATGAAGGAACATGAATAGTTCCGATACTATCATGTTCTTTTCTAGTTTTGTTCATAATTTCTATATAAGTTTTAAATGTTTAATAGATAAATAAGTAAAATATTACATTTTTGATTATATCAGTTTTTTAGTAAAATATATATTAGTTTAGATAAGATTTTAGGAAAATAAATTTATTTTATAAATACTTTATAAGTATTAATAATTTAATCAAATTTAATATTTGATAAAGTAATTAAGTTTTTTTAAAATAGTTAAGATTTAATTTTTTGTTAGCTTTTATTTCATCGATTCGTTTTATAGATAGTTTGTGAGGAGCGTTTTCTAATTTGTTAGAATTATTAGTTATTTCATTGTATATTTTTTTCATAATCTTGATAAAATAATCTAATTCTTTTTTAGATTCTGTTTCTGTTGGTTCTATTAATAAACATTCTGGTATAGATATGGGAAAGTAAATTGTTGGAGGATGTATATCGTAATCCAATAAACGTTTTGCTAGATCTTTTGCAGATATTTTATATTTTATTTTTTCATTTTTTAATGTGATTAAAAATTCATGTGATGCTATTTTTGATGGGTAAACTGGTGAAAATCCTATTTTTTTTAATTTAGATAGTAAATAGTTTGCATTTAAAGTAGCATAATCGGAAACACGGGATAGACCAGATTTTCCTAGTAATCTGATATAAAAGTATGCATGTATTAATACATTGATATTACCCATGAAGCATGATAGTCTTCCAATGCTGTTTGGATTTTCTTTATAATCACTCCAATAATAAAAATTTTTATATTTTTTTTTTACTAATGGAATAGGTAAATATGGTGTTAATTTAGCATTTGCTGTTATTGGTCCTGATCCTGGTCCTCCACTTCCATGTGGGGTTCCAAATGTTTTATGTAAATTAATGTGCATTAGATCAAATCCCATATCTATTGGTTTTATTTTTCCTAAAATAGCGTTAAGATTAGCTCCGTCATAATATAAAAAAGCCTTATATTGGTGTACAATATCAGAAATATTTTTTATGTTATCTATAAATAATCCTAATGTTGATGGATTGGTTAGCATTAGTACGGCTGTGTTTTCCCCTATCTTATTTTTTAAATCTTTGATATTAATATTTCCATTTATATTAGATTGTATTGTAATTACCTTAAATCCACACATTGATGCAGATGCTGCATTGGTTCCATGAGCGTCTTCTGGGATTATAATTTCATTTTTATGAAATTCTTTTTTAGAATCAAAGTATGCTTTTATCATAGATACTGCTGCAAATTCTCCTTGAGATCCTGCCATAGGAGTTAGTGAAACTCCAGGCATTCCTGAAATATCAGATAGATAAGTTTGTAGCTCATATAATATTTTTAATGTTCCTTGATTAGAAGAAATATTTGTTAGTGGATGTTGGTTGATAAATTCTGATTTGGATGATGCTTTTTTTATTTCTTTAGGATTATACTTCATTGTGCAAGATCCTAATGGATAGAAATTTGTATCGATGGAATAGTTTTTTTGAGATAATTTTGTGTAGTGTCTTATTACTTGTAAATTTGAATTATTTGGTATATATGGTAAAGTTTTTCTTATAAATTTTTCTGGAATAGGTAAAAATGTTTTATTTTTTTTTATTCTTTTTAAGATTTTATTTTTTATTTTTTTTTCTGAATCAGATAATTCAAATATTAGCATATATTATTTGTTTATAATAAAAATGTTTTGTTATTATGAATTTTAATAGTATAGATATAATTTTATTTTTATAGATATATTAAGTAATATTGAATATTATAAAATATATTATAATAGTATATTTAGTTTTTAAAATAAAATAAAAATTAAATTTTTTGTTTCATTTAACAATTATAGTACGATACTAATTAATATTAGTTAACAATTAATTAATTTTTTTTATAATTTATATTGTGTGTAAGAGGTTTAATATTAAAACAATTTTATACAATTCACATATCGAGATAGGCGCTAAATTGGTTAGATTTCATAATTGGATTATGCCATTGCATTATGGTTCTATAGTTCAAGAGTGTTTATATGTTAGAGAAAGATGTGGAATGTTTGATATTTCTCATATGACTATTGTTGATATAACAGGTAGTCAAAGTATTTCTTTTCTTAGAAAGTTATTGACAAATGATATTACATTATTATTTGATAATGAATCATTGTATAGTTGTATGTGTAATAATTATGGTGGCATTATAGATGATGTAGTTGTATATAAATGTAATAATAATTATTATAGATTAGTTTTTAATGCTTCTACACGTATAAAAGTTTTAAAATGGATATTTAATGTGAGTAAGTATTTTTCAGTGAAGATGATAGAACGTAATGATTTCGGAATGTTATCAGTACAAGGTCCAGATGCAATTAGTAAAATAGTAAATATATTGAATTTAAAAAAAGATAATGTGGTAGAAAATCTTGATCGTTTTGGTTTTATAATTTTTGATTATTTTTTTATATCTAGAACTGGTTATACTGGTGAAGATGGATTAGAGATCATTTTATTAAAAAAATATATAGTTGATTTTTGGAATACTTTATTAGAAAGTAATATAAATCCTTGTGGATTAGGAGCTAGAGATATTTTAAGATTAGAAGCAGGAATGGTTTTAAGTGGTGTAGATATACATGAAAAAGTAACTCCTTTGGAATCATCATTAGAATGGACGATAAAATGGATTCCTAAAGATCGTGATTTTATTGGAATGAATTCTTTATTTTTACAAAAAAAATATGGAGCTCCAACAAAGTTGATTGGTCTTATTATTAGTGATAAAAAAATCATGAGAAATGGATTTAAAGTTTTATTATCTAGTAATGATACAGGAGTTATTACTAGTGGAGTATATTCTCCTTTTTTAAAAAAATCTATTGCTTTTGCTCGTGTTCCTTGGAAAAATACAGATAATATGGTACATG
Organism: Candidatus Legionella polyplacis; assembly: GCF_002776555.1. Classification (GTDB taxonomy): domain Bacteria; phylum Pseudomonadota; class Gammaproteobacteria; order Legionellales; family Legionellaceae; genus Legionella_E; species Legionella_E polyplacis. The sequence continues at coordinate 228,548 of NZ_CP021497.1, read as the reverse complement.
TATTAATTTATGGTAAGTTGTGTTTAGCTAAAGTGTGTAAGTTAAAATTTGTTAGATAAGCTTTTGTATATTATGTTGTGTGTTATATGAAAGATAAAATTAGAAGTAGTTTTTTATTGTTTTTTTTACTCGATTATTATTATTGATTTTAATAGGAGAAGTATATTTTATTTGCTATAAGAGTTATCTTACTACTGATTTAGTAGTATTTTATGTATTAACAATGTTTTATATTTTATTGTATTGTACATATATAGGATATACAATTTAGTATATAGTAATTTTAATTGAATTTTATAAAAAAATTAATAATTTTTTCTGATTATATTTTAAGAATATAGTTCTATTTTTTTTAATCCTAGTTTGTTAAATAAAATATCGTCTTTTATTGTAGGAGTATTTTTAGAAGTAAGTAATTTTTCTCCGTAAAATATAGAATTGGTTCCAGCTAAAAAACATAATGCTTGTAATTCATAAGACATATTATTTCTTCCGGCTGATAATCTAATTGATGATTTTGGCATGATTATTCTTGCTGTTGCTATTGTACGTATAAAATCAAAAGGATCAACATTTTCTATATTGTCAAAAGGTGTTCCTTTTATTTTTACAAGCATATTTATTGGTATGGATTCTGGTGGTTCATTCATATTAGCTAAAATTACCAACATCTTTATTCTATCATCATTAGATTCTCCCATTCCAATTATTCCTCCGCAACAAATTTTAATATTTGCTTTTCTTATATTGTCTAATGTTTTTATTCTGTCTTCAAATGTTCTAGTTGTTACAATTTTATTATAATATTCTTTAGATGTATCAATATTATGATTATAAAAATCTAATCCAGCTTCTTTAAGTTTTTTTGCTTGATTTTCATTTAATGATCCAAGTGTTACGCAGGTTTCTAAATTTAATTTTTTTACTTCTTTAATAATGTTACAAATTGTATTCATATCTTTATTATGTAGTCCTTTCCAAGCGGCTCCCATACAGAATCTAGTGCTTCCAGATTGTTTAGCTTCTTTGGCTTTTTGAATAATTTTTTCAATATTTAGTAGAGGTTTTGATTTAATATTGGTATTATGATGTATAGATTGTGAGCAATATGAACAATTTTCAGGGCATTTTCCTGTTTTTATACTTAGTAATGTGCTGATTTGTATTTCGTTAGATCTAAAATGTTTTTTATGATTTTTTTGTGCATTATATATTAATTCAGGAAATGGCATGTTAAATATTTTTTTTGTATTTTCAAATGTCCATGTTTTGTTCATATATCATTCTCCTATAAAATAGTAAGATAAATTATGTATAAATTATATAATCGATATTACACTACATTAAGGAATAAAGGAAGATATAGAGTAATTCCTTCTATTAATTATTTATCAAGTTTTATTGATTTTTCTACAAATGATTATCTTTGTTTTAGTAAATTAAATATTTTATGTAAGGAAGTTAGTTTATTTATGAAAAGATATGGAATAGGATCAACTGGTTCTAGATTAATTTCTGGAAATAGAAGAATTTTTGAAAAATTAGAATTTCAAATTGCTAAAGATAAGAAAACAGAATCATCTTTAATTTTTAATTCTGGATTTCAAGCAAATATTTCTGTATTAAGTAGTTTACTTAATCGATCTGTTTTAAAGAATGTTCCAATTGTGTTTTTTGATCGATTAAATCATGCTAGCTTATATCAAGCTGTATTTTTAAGCAAAGCTAGGTTAATTCGATATAGACATAATGATATGGAACATTTAAATGATTTGTTAAAAAAATATAATAATTGGACAAATTCTAAATTTATTGTGACAGAAACTGTTTTTGGAATGGATGGTGATATATTGTTAATAAAAGAAATATTTTTTCTTACTAAAAAATATAATGCGTTTTTATATTTGGATGAGGCACATGCTACTGGAATTATAGGTGATAAAGGATATGGTTTATCTAGTATGATAGATCTTAGTGAAATTCCTCATTTGGTTTTAGGTACTTTTAGTAAAGCAATTGGATGCTTTGGTGCTTATATAGCGTGTTCAGAAGTTATTAAAAATTATTTAATTAATTGTTGTCCTGGTTTTATTTATTCTACTTCTTTACCTCCAATGTTGATTGGTGCAGTTTTTAAAGCTTGGAAATTAATTAAAGATTTATCTGATAAACGTTTTATTTTACATAAAAAATCTAATTTTTTAAGAGAAAAGTTAAATTATTTTGGATTTAATACTGGAAATTCTTCTACTAATATTATACCTATTTTTTTAAATAAAAATATTTCTGTAATTAATGTTAAAAATATGCTTTTACAAAAAAAAATAATTGTTTCTGCAATAAGGCCACCCACTGTTCCTCCTGGTAGTTCAAGATTACGTATTGCTGTTAATATTAGTCATTCAGATGAACAGATAAATAGTTTATTAGAGGCTATAAAAGTTATATGAAGTATGATTTAGTTTTTTGTCATGGATGGGGATTTGATAAAAATTACTTTAAATTTTTGATAAAAAAATATTTTTTTAATATGAACTATTATTTATTAGATGTAGGCTATTTTTATAATAGTAATATGTATTTATTAGATTTATTGCGTAATAAGTATTCTAAAAAATTTGTTGGTATTGGACATTCTTTAGGTTTTTTAAAGTTATTATTATCATCCTTAAAGTTTAAAGCATTAATTGGAATACAATCTTTTATAAATTTTTTAGGTTTTGAGGAGTATTTAAGAAAAAAAAGAAGTAATGAATTTAATGTATTATGGGATTTTTTTATCAGAAATGAAAGAAATGCATTAATGTTTTTTTATAAACGTTGTGGTTTTAAATGTATATATAATAAAAATATTAATAAATTCATTTTAAAAAGGGATCTTAAATTTATTTACAATTTTAATTTAAAATTTGATATATCAGTTCCAATCTTGATATTGGCATCTAAGAATGATAATATAGTTCCTATAGATTTAATCTATGATAACTTTGGTAAGAGTTGTAATATAATTACAATTGATACAGGTAATCATTGTTTAGGAATTTATGAATGTTCTTTTGTATATAAGAAAATTATAAATTTTTTGAATGAAATTAAATAAAGAATTTATACGAAATAATTTTGATAAAGCAAGTTTGTCTTATGATAGTGTTGCTTCAATTCAAAGGAAATGTGCTTTGATTTTAGTTAAATATTTAAAAAAATATTTTCCTAATTTTTATCCTTATTCTATATTAGATTTAGGGACTGGAACCGGTTATGTAGCAGAAGTTTTATTAGATTTTTTCCCAAAAAGTAAATTAGTATTAAATGATATATCATTTAATATGTTAATGCAAGCTAAGAAAAGATTATTAAATGAGAATATTGAATTTGTCATGAGCGATATGGAAAATAAAAATTTTAATTTTCATGATCTTGTTATTTCAAATTTTTCTATTCAATGGGTAACTAATGTTAAAAGTTTATTAGAATATTTTTCTAGTAATTCAATTATTTTTGCTTTTACTTGTTTGTTAGATGGAACATTTAAAAATTGGATTAGTTTTTTTTTAGAATCTTCATTGCCTATTCCTGTATATGAATATCCATCTACAAAGGATATGGAAAATTATTTAGTTTCTTTAAAATTAAATAATTATATTTATAATATTAAAGAATTTTCACTTGAATTTTTAAATTCGATTGAGTTTATTAGATATTTAAAAAAATTAGGTGCTAATTACAGTAATAACAAGTTGTTAATAACGGATTTAAAAAAAATTATTAATAATTATAAAAATAGGTTTAATATAAATTATAAAGTTTTTTTTGGTTTTTTAAATTAATGAAGATATTTATTACTGGTACAGATACAAATGTTGGAAAAACTATTGTTAGTAGTTGGATTTGTTTGCATACAGGATTTTCTTATATTAAACCTATTCAAACTGGTTATAAACATAAAAATACTGATGCTTTTACAGTTAAATCATTAAGTAATGTATTTACTTATAAGGAAAATTATATATTTAAAAAATCTTTATCTCCACATTTAGCTGCTTATTACGAAAATAAATTTATTAGAATTGATGATATAAGATTGCCAAATACTAATAATTTAATTATAGAAGGAATTGGTGGTGTATTAGTTCCTATAAATGCAAAGATGTTAGTAATTGATTTAATCATATATTTTTCTTTACCTGTTATTTTGGTTTCGAAATCAGTTTTAGGTACGATTAATCATACATTATTAAGTATAGAAGTAATGCGTTCGAGAAAAATTAAGATTTTGGGAGTAATTTTGGTTGGACCGTATAATCAAGATAATATTGATTCAATAGAATTTTATGGTAAAGTAAAGGTACTAGATTCAATTCCTAATTTAAAAAAATTAAATAAAAAATCTTTGAGTAAGATTTTATTTTCTGATAGGCTAAGGAGTTTATTTGGATTTTTTGTTAGAAGATAAAAATATTATTTGGCATCCATTTATTCAAGAAAAAAAAGAGAGTTTATCTATTTTTATAAAAAAAGGTAATGGATCTTATATTTATGATAATAATGGTAATGCTTATTTAGATTTGATCAGTAGTTGGTGGGTAAATTTGCATGGCCACTCTCATCCTAAAATTTCTGAAGCTATATATAAGCAAAGTTTAATTTTGGAACATGTTATTTTTTCTGGGTTTACGCATGAGCCTGCAATAAAGCTTTGCAAAAGATTGCATGAAATTTTGTCTTTTAGAAATTTTTCTAAGTTTTTTTTCTCTGATAATGGTTCAACGGCAATAGAAGTATCTATTAAGATGGCATATCAATATTGGAGAAATATTGGTGATTATAATAGAACTCTTTTTTTAGGATTTGAGGGTGGATATCATGGAGATACATTAGGTGCTATGAGTGTTGGTATTACATCTAAATTTCATAATAATTTTAAAAATTTATGTTTTTCTGTATTCAGCATTCCATTTCCTTATACTTATTTTAGAGATGATGATGTTGATTTAAAAGAAAATAATTCTATTAAAATTTTAAAAAATTTTTTAGAATTTAATCATTCAAAAATAGTAGCGTTGATAGTAGAACCATTGGTTCAAGGTGCAAGTGGGATGAGGATGTGTAGGTCGATATTTATAGAAAAAATAGTAAATTTAGTACGGAAATATGGAATTTTAGTTATTTTTGATGAGGTAATGACTGGTTTTGGTAGAACTGGAACTTGTTTTGCTTTTGAACAAACTAGTATTGCCCCTGATTTTTTATGTCTTTCTAAAGGGTTGACTGGAGGATTTTTACCTCTTGCTTTGACTGTAACTACTGATAAGATTTATGAATCTTTTTTAGATGTTGGGATAAATAAATTAAAAACATTTTATCATGGACATTCTTATACTGCAAATCCATTAGGATGTGCTGCGGCTATTGCTTCATTAGAATTATTGTTTGAATTAAATACAATTAATTCTATTAAAAATATATCTGCTTTACATGTTAATATGTTAAATAGATTATTAGAAGAGCATTCAGATATTATAAGTTGTGCGAGATCTGTTGGTACGATATCTGCGTTTAATGTTAATTTCGATATTGATATGATGAAGTTAAAAAAAATTTTTTTGTGTTATGGTTTATTATTGAGACCATTAGATAATGTTATTTATTTAATACCTCCTTATTCTATTACTTCGGAAGAATTATTAATGGCTTACAATAAAATTGAGGAAATTATTGTAAAGATAATAAGAAATAAAAAAGTTTATTAGTATTTATGCTTAATTGTAAGTTAGAGTATTTTACATATTAAAAAAAACTAATTATTGAATTTTAATATTTTTATATATTTTCTTATACGCTCGAAGGGATTTGAACCCCCGACATCTTGGTTCGAAGCCAAGTACTCTATCCATGCTGAGTTACGAGCGTATTTTTTGTTTTTTTTAAATTTAATATCTGTATTATACGAAATAAGTTAGTTTTTAAGTTTTTATTTTTTATTGGGCTGTATAGGAATTGAACCTATGACACAGAGGTTAAAAGCCTCCTGCTCTACCAACTGAGCTAACAGCCCTTTACTTATTAGCTAATAATAACTTTAGTTATGGTAAAATTTCAAGTGTTTTTATTTAGTTATACATTATTAATGGTTTTTTTATATTTAGATTATTATTTGTTGCTAATATAATCCAATTATTTGTTCGGAAATAGTTAATTTGTTTTTTTAGCTCTGAATTAGGAATTATTAGTAATATTACATCTGCTCCTAATGCGCCACATCCTTTAGATGCTAAAATGTTAAATTTTTTTTTAAAAAAATTTATGTATTCTTTAGTGTAATCTGTTATTAAATTAAATTGTTCGAGTTTTTTTTGATATTGATTAATTGATTGTATAAGCATAGAACTATTTTTTTTTATGAATGCTAGTTTTGCGAATTCTGTGATTTTTGATAAAACATTGAAGGACTTTAATATAGTAATATTTTTTAGATGCAGGTGGGTTTTTATTTTTTTATTACTGTGTAACAGTAGGAATGATAAATCTTTAAATGGCCAATTATAATTATGTAAAGTTTTGTTTTTTTGATTAAAATATACGCAAAGTTTTTGTGTTTGTGCTATTAAATCATATCCACTTGTATATAAAGTTTGTTGTTTTTTATTAATTATTTTTATATATTTAAAATAACTTTTTGTTAAGTGTTTTATAGATGGCAAAGTGGATGACAAATAGCATTTAATTAGATATATTCCAAGAAATTGAGCGCTAGACGATCCAAGTCCACCATTATTTTTGTATGGGTCATTCCATGATATTTTTCCTCTGTTATGAAGAAATGAGTTTTTCCATAAATATTTTGCAGGAGGATATGTAATTTTTTCATCGATAAAATTTTTATATGGGTTCCAGGATAATTTGAAACATGGGGTTGTTGTTAATATGATTGCTGAACCTCCTATTAAAGCAGAATATTCTCCTAATAAAAATGTTTTAGCAGGGATATTAATGATCATATAATAGTTAATTTTTATAATTAATGATTAGAGTAGTATTTTTATTGTTAAATTTATTAAGTTTTATTTTTATAAATGTATTACTTAAATAAGTTATATTTTTTTTAAAAATCTTTTATATAGTTGATTGTTTATCGATTTATATTTTTAAAATAATTAATTGGATATATTATAATATAAGATATTTATTATTTTATTTTTTTTTTAGTTATTATTAATTAGTGATAATTTTTATTATCTATTAATAGAATATTTTCCTTTTAATTCTTTTAATGTGTGGCTGCCAGTACAAAACATGGCTATTTTTAGTTCATATTCGATTAGTTTCATTAGATTGCATACTTTTTTTGAATTATGTATTGCTGCGTTTAGCATTAATTGAGCGAAACCTACCATATTTACTCCTAGTGCAAATAGTTTTGCTGCATCTAATCCGTTTCGCACGCCACCTGATCCCCAAATTTCGAAATTTGGAATTAAAGAAATTGCATTTTTTATACTTTGTATAGTAGTAATCCCCCAATTGCCAAATGTTATAGCTGCTTTTTTTTTTATATTATTTTTTGTTCTTTTACCTTCAATTCTTCCCCAGTGAGTTCCTCCTAGTCCACTTACATCTACAGCTGCTATTCCAATTTTTTTTAATTGTTTTAATGTTGCTTTTGAAAAGCCACAGCCTGTTTCTTTTACAATTACAGGAATAGATAGTGTTTTTACTAAATTGTCTAGTGCTTTAAAGCATCCTTTAAAATTTGGAATTCCTTCTGGTTGTAAAATTTCTTGTAAAGGATTACAGTGTATAATAATAGCTTTAGCTTGTAATGTATCTATTAATCGTTGAATTTTTTGAAAGGGAGTGTGAATAAGTTGAGTTATTCCTAAATTGCTAAATAAACTTACATTAGGAAAGTGTTTTCGTAAGAATATCCATTCTGAAGAAGCATTTATGTCAGTTAGTTCTCTGCGTTGAGATCCGACTCCCATTGACCATTGGTGTATTGAACAGGCTTTTATAAGATTATAATTTATGTTAATAGAGTTTTTATGTCCAGCAGTCATAGAACTTACTAAAAATGGTTTAATAACTTTTTTTCCTAATTGAATGCTATTAATATTGATTTCTTTAAAATTAATGTTTGGCAATGCATTATGAGTAAGTAAAATTTTATCTAAGATGTTATATTTAATTGTTTGATTAGATTTCATAAGAGCTAGTTTTATATGTTCTTTTTTTCTTTTTTCAAATTGAAGATAGCTATTTTTGTTCATTATGATTTAACTGATTTTGAATGTATTTAAAATAATGTTTTGAAAAATTTAATATTCAAATATTTTTACATGATTAAGTTTAATAAAAATTAATTTTGTTTTTCAAGCTTTTGTTTTTTTAGTAAAAATTTTATTTTATTTATTTATTTTAAAATAATGTTTTCATCTATTTTTGATTAATGTTATTTATTTAATTAAATATTATGATTTAAGTGAATAATGCATTTATATAATAAATAATATTTAATTAAATTGAATATTTAAAATTTAATAAATATATATATTGTAATTTTTTTGTTACAATTTTTTAATTAAATTTATTGATTTATTTTTTTTAAAAATTTTTGTATAATAAAATACATGAGATTTTATGGCAATATAGTTGCTTTAGTTACTCCTTTTTTTCAATCAGGTTTAATAGATATTAGTAATTTATGTAGATTAGTAGATTTTCATATTTATATGGGTACTAATGTGATTCTTTCTCCAAGTACTACTGGAGAATATAGTACATTGTCAAACGAAGAAAAAATTTTGATAGTGAGGACTGTTGTTAATCAAGTAAAAAAACGTATTCCTGTTATTGCTTGTGCTGGATCAGATAACGTAAATAATTGTATTAATTTAACATTAAAATTTATAGAATATGGAGTAGATGCTGTTTTAATTTCAACTCCTTCTTATTTAAAACCAACTCAGTTGGGTTTGTATGAGTATTATAAATATATTTCAGATAATGTTAAAAATTTTCCTATTATACTATATAATATTCCTAATAGGACATCATGTAGTTTACATATAAAAACTATAGAAAAGTTGATAAAGATTCCAAATATTATTGGAATAAAAGAAACAGTAATTAATTGTAAAAAAAGATTTAAAAGACTTGTGTATTTATGTAAAAATGAGAATATTTGTCTTTATAGTGGAAATGATTTAGTGTCTGCTAATTGGATATTAGATGGAGCGAGTGGTGTAATTTCTATAGCAAGTAATATTGTACCTAATACAATTTCGAAAATGTGTTGTTTTGCTTTAAATTTAAATATTAAAAAATCTTTAAAAATACATAATAAATTAATGTCTTTATATAAATTATTGTTGATTGAATCAAATCCTATACCTGTTAAATGGGTATTAAGTAAAATGGGTTTAATAAAAAATAAATTACGTTTACCTATGACTGTTTTATCTAATAAATCTGTAAAGATAATGGAAAAAAAGATATATAAATTTATATCAGTAAATAGTTATTATTAAGCAATTTGTATGTATAAATTGTATTTATATTTTTAATAATATAAAGAATTTTTAATTTTTTATTAGTTTTATGTTTTTTAGAGAGATTAGATTTTTAGTGTTATATATATATTTATGAATAGTAATTCATATTAGTTTTTATATGTAAAAATTTTAAACTATTTTAGGTGAATTTTATGACATTTGTAGTAACAGAACCTTGTATAAAGTGTAAATATACTGATTGTGTTGAAGTATGTCCAGTTGATTGTTTTTACGAAGGTCCAAATTTTTTAGTAATTAATCCAAATGAGTGTATTGATTGTGCTTTGTGTGAATCGGAATGTCCAATTAAAGCTATAGTACATGAGGATGAATTAGAAGATAAACAAAAAATTTTTTTAAGTATTAATAGGGAATTATCAAAAGTATGGCCAAATATAACTTCGAAAAAAGAAGCCTTTAAAGATGCTGATTATTGGGAGAAGATTTCTAATAAATTACATTTTTTAAAAAAAAAATGGAAATAACAAATTTTGATTAAAATATGAATTTTTTAGCTATTGATTCGTCTACAGAGTTATCGTCTGTAGCTTTATTAACTCAAGATGGGATTTTCTATAAGAAAGATTTAGATTTTAATAATCGTTCTAAATTTATTTTAAAAATGATTGATAGTCTACTCATAGATTCTGGAATATGTTTTAATAAATTAGATGCAATTATTTATTGTGCAGGACCAGGGAGTTTTACTGGAATTCGTGTTACTTGTAGTATAGTAAAAGGATTAGCATATACTATGAATATTCCATTATTTTCAGTTAGTAGTTTCAATTCTATTGCTCAAGAAGTTTATTCTATGCAAAGATATATTGGTATTAATTGTTTTAAATTTAATTTGCTAGTTTTGATTGATGCAAAAATGAATAGAGTTTATTGGGATTATATTAAGTATAAATTTATTGGTACAAAAGAAAGAATATCAAATATTTCAAGTATTTCTATACCTGAAGATAAATCTAAATTGATTTTAGCTGGTGTTTTTAATGATAAAATTATTAGTTATTTATCTAATACGATTAAGAGTCGAATTGTAAATAAATTTTTTATTTATCCAAACGCAAAATCTATTATTAGTTTTATTTTAAATAGAAAAATTTTAGTTAAAAATATTAATGTTATTGATGTTATTCCTACTTATTTAAAAGATTTAGTGTTATAGTAAATATATATTAGGATTAGGTTTAATGGAAAAATTTTTATTGAGAATTTTAGTTTGTCCATTGTGTAAAAAAAAGTTAATTTTTGAAAAAAATAGATTGATATGTATTTTTGATAGGATTGCTTTTCCAATATTAGATGATGTTCCTGTAATGTTAAAGGAAAAATCTTATGTTTTATAGTAATAATTTAAAATTTAATTTTATTATGTATTAAGATTTGTTTTTAATGTTTTATTATTTAAATTTAGTTAATTCGATTTTTGTTAAAGTTTTATACAGGTTATTAATATTTAGTAGAGTACGATATATATTTTATATATAAGATTTGTGTAATAATAAATTTTTATTTCAAATAAATAATTAAAAAATTATTTTATTTTTATAAAGTTTAATAAATATTAGTAAGTTTTTAAATACTTTTTTAAAGTTTTTTGTTGATATTTATTCCATTCTCTATTTTTCAGAGTATTTCTTTTATCATATTTTTTTTTACCTTTTGCTAAAGATATTTTTACTTTAATTAAGTTGTTTTTCCAATAAAATTCTAATGGAATTAATGTATATCCTTTTTGTTTTATGCTTCCAATTAATTTTTTAATTTCTTTGTATTTCAATAATAGTTTTCGTGCTCTTTTTGTTTCTATATAAAAATTTTTTGTTATATTTTGAATTGGTTGTATATGTGTGTTTAGTAAAAATATTTCTTTATTTTTTATTAAAATTATAGAATTAATTAAATTAATAGAATTTATACGTATACTTTTGACTTCCCATCCTTTTAAAATTATTCCAGCATTATAGGTGTTTTCTATGTAATAGTCAAAATATGCTTTTTTATTAGATACAATGATAGAATATAGATTTTTTTTATGTGTATGCATTGTGAAATTTTGTAATTTTAATAATTTATTTGGAATTAATGTTTTTAATATTAATTCTGAATATAAAAAATTAGTGAATATTGTTTTTTTTTGATAAATCAGTATAGTATCACATTATATTTAATATAAATATAATTATATATAAGAAATTAATTTATATTAGAATTTATAAAAGGTTTTTTATGGTGATGTTTTATTTGTTTTTTGATAAAGGTATTTTTAGTTATTAAAAATAATTTTAAAATAATAAAGTGTTATATTTTTATATGAAAAAAATTGTGATTGCTAATTGGAAAATGAATGGTAATATATATAATATAAAATTATTAATTGAACAATTAATTTTATTTTATAAGAAAGAAGTAGGTTTAATGAAATTCATTGTTGTTCCACCATTTATTTATATACCACTTGTTGTAAGTATTTTAAAAAAAGAATTAGATGTATTAGATATTTTTTGTGGTGCTCAGAATATTTATCCAGAGGAAAATGGACCTTTTACTGGTGAAATTTCTGTTTCTATGTTAAAAGATTATGATTGCAGATATGTTTTAGTTGGTCATTTTGAACGTCGTAGTATTTTTAAGGAGAACAATGCTTTAATTTCTAAAAAATTTCATTTTATACGAAGTAAAGAAATGATTCCAATTTTGTGTATTGGTGAATCAGATATAGAAAAGAAAAATAAAAAAACAGAGTTAGTATTGGAAAATCAATTATTATCTATTTTTACAAAAAATAGTGAACTGATAAATTACTCTAATAAGGAGTTTTTTAAGAATTGTATTATTGCGTATGAACCAATTTGGGCTATAAATAATAGAAAAGTTATATTAGATATGGTATATTTGCAAGATACTATATCTTTTATAAAGAATGTTATCTTTAAAATTAATAAAGGTATTGATGGGAATGTTCATATAGTTTATGGTGGTGGTATTAATAAAAATAATATTGAGCTTTTATTTTCTAAATTAAGTATTAGTGGAGTATTAATTGGAAGGAGTTCTTTAAATTTGTGTAGTTTTTTGGATATTGTTAAATGTATAAATTTATATTGATAATTCATATTTTAATTTCTTTTATTTTAATTTTTTTAGTGTTATTTCAAAATAGCAAAGGATCTAGTATGAATTTTTCTTTTAATTCTAGTATTTCTAGTACATTATTTGGAAGTAAAGGTTTAAATAGTTTTTTATATAAATTAACAACTGTTTTATCTTTATTTTTTTTTATTACAAGTATATCTTTGTCATATTGTCTTTCAGTTAAATTAAAAAATTTAACATTAGTTAATCATAATAAAAATTATGCAGGAGATATGTTTGGGGAAAATGTGTTAGTTCCTTCTTCTGTATATAAAATAAAGAATACATTTTATTGACAGGAATAAAATGTTTGATGATTAATTATTTTTAGTAATTTTAGTGATATTGATATATTTTTATATATTTTTTATGTATATTTATACATAGGAAAATAAAAAATGATTTTTGTTAATTCAATACCGAAGTGGTGGAATTGGTAGACACGTCGCTTTGAGGGAGCGATAGCTAATTAATTTATAGCTGTATCGGTTCGAATCCGATCTTCGGTATAAAATTATTTTATATTTTTATTTAATATTATTATATTATGGGTGATTTTTAATGTATTTATCAATTTTAATTTTTTTTATTGTTGCGTTTTTTATTAGTGTAATGATAGTAGGTTTTAGTTTGTTAATTAATACTTTTATTGAGAATAAAGATAAAAGTTTATCGTATGAATGTGGTTTTGATACCTATAAACATGCACATGATCCGTTTGATGTAAAATTTTATTTAGTTTCTATATTATTTGTTTTATTTGATGTAGAAACTATTTTTATTTTTCCTTGGGTTATAGTTTTTCGTAAGTTGAATTATATTGGAATATATGGAATGGCATTGTTTTTAGTGTTATTGGTAATTGGATTTATGTATGAATGGAGATCTGGAGCGTTAAATTGGAAATAAGTTTTATTATTAAAATTTTATAGATAAATGATTATATAAATAATTAGATACTATTTTATAGATATGAATTAGTGAGGTAAATTATATTAGTAAAGTTAGTTCTTTAGAAGAAAAAAAATATTTGTTAACTTCTATAGAGAAGTTGGTAAATTGGGCTCAAGGGAATTCATTATGGCCTATGACGTTTGGTTTGGCTTGTTGTGCTATAGAAATGATGCATGCTGGTTCATCTAGATACGATTTAGATCGTTTTGGTGTTTTATTTAGACCAAGTCCACGTCAATCTGATGTTATGATTGTTGCTGGAACATTATGTAATAAAATGGCACCTGCTTTAAGAAGAGTTTATGATCAAATGCCTAATCCAAAATGGGTTATTTCTATGGGGTCTTGTGCTAATGGAGGTGGGTATTATCATTATTCTTATTCTGTTGTTCGTGGATGTAATCGAATTGTACCTGTTGATATTTATATACCTGGATGTCCTCCTACTGCTGAAGCATTGATCTATGGTATAATACAATTACAGAATAAAATTAAGAAAAAATAATTGTTTTTTAATAAAATTAGTTAATAGTATTAAAATTTTTTATAAAGTTTTATGAAAGATATAATTAATTTATATAATAAATTACGAGATAAATTAAAAAATTATAATAGTAAAATAATGATTAATCATAATGAAATTACATTAGAATGTGATTTATTTTCTTTGAAAGATATTTTATTAGTTTTAAAAACTAATAATGAATTTAGTTTTAATCAATTAGTTGATTTGTGCGGAGTAGATTATTTAGATTATGGAAAATCTGATTGGAATGTAAGATCAGCAACAGTATGTGGTTTTTCTAGGGCTGTATTAGAAAAAAAAAGTAAAATATTGGATTTCAATAAAAATAGGTTTGCAGTTGTATATCATTTGTTATCTATTGAAAAAAATCATCGTGTTCGTGTAAAGTCTTTTATTGATAACGAAGATTTAATAGTTCCTTCTGTTTATGATATTTGGGAGGTAGCTGATTGGTTTGAAAGAGAAGCATATGATATGTATGGAATTTTATTTGATGGACATCCTGATTTGAGAAGAATATTAACTGATTATGGATTTATGCATTATCCATTAAGAAAAGATTTTCCTATTATAGGTTATTCGGAAGTTTACTATGATGATGTTTTAGGAAAAGTAATTTATGAGCCAGTGAATATTAAATCAAGAATTACTGTTCCTAAAGTTATAAAAAAATAAATATGGTTTGTAAGATAAATAGATTTTATGTGTAATGAATATTTCTATTAAACTATAAAAAAAGAAATATATGGAATTAAAAACTTATACTTTAAATTTTGGACCTCAACATCCTGCTTCGCATGGTGTATTACGTTTAGTATTAGAATTAGAAGGAGAAACTATAGTTGGAGCTGATCCTCATATTGGTTTTTTACATCGTGCAACTGAAAAACTTATAGAGACCAAGCCTTATTTGCAAAATATTGGATATATGGATAGGTTAGATTATGTATCTATGTTGTGTAATGAACATAGTTATGTGTTAGCTATAGAAAAACTTTTAGGTTTAGATATTCCAATAAGAGCAAAGTATATTAGAACATTGTTTGATGAGATTACTAGAATATTAAATCATTTATTATGGTTAGGTGCTACAGCATTAGATATTGGAGCTATGACTGTTTTTCTTTATTGTTTTAGAGAAAGAGAGGATTTATTTGATTGTTATGAAGCTGTTTCTGGAGCTCGTATGCATGCTAAATATTATAGACCTGGAGGTGTTGTTCGTGATTTACCAGAATTTATGCCAAGATATAAATCTTCCATTGTAGGTAATGAAAAAGATATTAAAAAAATAAATGAGAGTCGTGAAGGGAGTTTTCTTGATTTTTTGTGGGACTTTACTGAGAGATTTCCAAAATGTGTAGATGAATATGAAACATTGTTAACTGATAATAGAATATGGAAGCAAAGAAATATAGATGTAGGAATTGTTTCTAAAGAGGATGCATTGAAATGGGGATTTACAGGTCCAATGCTCAGAGCTTCTGGGGTAAAATGGGATTTACGTAAAAAACAGTCGTATGCTGCATATGAATATATTAATTTTGATGTACCAGTAAGGTTTAATGGGGATTGTTATGATAGGTATTTGGTTCGCATTGAAGAAATGCGTCAATCTAATGTTATTATAAAACAATGTATAAAATGGCTTAATAATCATCCTGGACCTATTAAGGTAAATGATTTTAAAATTTCCCCACCATCTAGAAATAGTATAAAATATAATATGGAATCTTTAATTCATCATTTTAAATTATTTTCTGAAGGTTTTTTTGTTCCGGTTGGAGAAGTTTATGCAGCTGTAGAGGCTCCAAAAGGAGAATTTGGAATATATTTAGTATCGGATGGATCTAACAAACCGTATAGGATTAAAATACGATCTCCTTCATTTGTGCATTTAGCAAATTATCATAAAATGGTTAAAGGACATTTATTAGCTGATGGAGTATCAATTCTTGCTAGTCAGGATATTGTTTTTGGAGAAATAGATAGGTAAGTTTTTTAATATTAAAATATATGTTGGTATAACAAGATTTGGGCAAGGGTATTCTATATCAATAGAATTTAGATAAAGTAATACGTATATAATGAATTTATATGAGTAAAACACTTGATCAATTAGTAGATTCTAGTAAATTAAAAGAAATTAATGATTGGATATTAAAATATCCGGTTTATGGGAAGAAATCTTCGGTAATAAGAATTCTTATGATAGTTCAAGAAATATATGGTTATTTAAATGATGAATTAATTGTTGCTGTAGCAAACTATTTAGGTGTTTCATATATCTCTGTTTATGAAGTTGCTAAGTTTTATTCTATGTTTTTTTTAAATCGTGTTGGAAAGTATGTTATTAGTATTTGTACTAGTTTATCATGTTGTTTGTTAAATGCCGATAATGTTGTTGAATATATTAAAAATAAATTAGATATTTCTTTTAATGAAACCACAAAAGATGGAAAATTTACTTTGAAAGAGGTTTCATGTTTGGCATTTTGTATTCATGCTCCTGTTATAAAAATAAATAAAAATTTATATAAAAATATTACTTTTGATAAAGTTGATTTTATTTTAAAAAAATATTTATAATACATAAAATAATAGGTTAATTTAAATTAAAATTTGATGAAATTAAATCAAGTTTGTTATAGGACTCTTCATTTAAAAAAATCTTGGACTTTATCTGCGTATCAAAGCGTTGGAGGTTATTCTGCTTTAAAATATATTATTCGTACTAATATGTCTCCTGAGGAAATTATAAAAGAGATAAAAATATCTTCTTTAAGAGGAAGAGGTGGTGCTGGCTTTCCTACATATGTGAAATGGGATGCTATAGATAGAACTCAGAATGAGGATAAATATGTTGTATGTAATTCTGATGAAGGTGAGCCTGGAACTTGTAAAGATAGATATATATTAACATACAATCCACATCAATTAATTGAAGGAATGATTATTGCCGGTTATACTATTGGAGCTAAGATCGGTTATAATTATATAAGGGGGGAATTTTGGTTGCCATTTAAAAGAATGGAAGAAGCAATAAAAGAAGCATATATATTTGGTTTTTTAGGAAAGAATATATTAAATAGTAATATTAATTTTGATTTATATAATCATTTAGGAGCAGGTTCGTATATTTGTGGAGAGGAAACTGCCTTATTGAATTCGTTAGAAGGTAAAATAGGGCAACCTAGATTTAAACCACCGTTGCCTGCTAAATTTGGTTTATATGGAAAACCTACCCTTATAAATAATACAGAAACTTTAGCATCTATACCATTAATTGTAGAAAAAGGAGGAGAGTGGTTTTTGAATATTGGAAAACCCCCTAATAATGGAGGTACAAAATGTTTTAGTGTTACTGGGCATGTTAATCGACCTGGAAATTATGAAGTTTCTTTAGGTACTCCTTTTAGATCGGTTTTATCTTTAGCAGGAGGGGTGTATGGTGGAAATAAAATTAAAGCTGTAATACCAGGTGGAACTTCTATGAAAGTCGTTTTAGGGGAGATTATGATGGATTTAGATTTAGATTTTGATAGTTTAAGGGATATTGGTTCTGGATTAGGTTCTGGTGCTATCATTGTAATGAATGAAAATACGTGTATGGTTAATGCTTTATATTGTATTACAAAATTTTATATGGAAGAGTCTTGTGGGCAATGTACTCCTTGTAGAGAAGGAGTTGGATGGATGTTTAGATTGGTTCGTAAAATAAAATATGGACTTGGAAATCTTAATGATATTGATACATTGATTAATATAGCTAATAATATAGAAGGGAAAACTATTTGTGCTTTTGGAGATGCAGCATCATGGCCTGTTCAAAGTTTTATTAAAAATTTTTATGATGAATTTGAGTGTTTTATTAAGAAGAAGATTTTTTTTTAATAAAAAATTTTTAAAAATGATTGAAATAGAAATAAATAATAATATTTTTAAGGTTAAAAAAGGAAGAACTATTATTCAAGTTGCTGATGATAAAGGTATTTATATACCAAGATTTTGTTATCACAAACAGTTATCGTTAGCTTCAAATTGTAGAATGTGTCTTGTAGAGATTTATGGATTTAATAAGTTGTTTCCTGCTTGTTCAACAGTAATTAATAAAGAGATAAAAATTTTTACTAAATCTAAGAAAGTTATTGAGGCTCAAAAATCTGTTATGGAATTTTTATTGATCAATCATCCGTTAGATTGTCCTATTTGTGATCAAGGAGGAGAGTGTGAGTTGCAAGATTTTTCTATGGAGTTTGGGTCTGATTCTTCAGTATATAAAGAAGAAAAAAGAGTATTTAGTAATGACAATTTTGGATCTTTAATTGCTTCTGAGATGACAAGATGTATTTATTGTACTAGATGTATTCGTTTTGATAGAGAAATTAATGGATCTCATGAATTAGGTTTGCTAGGAAAAGGAGAAAAAATAAAAATAGGTACATATATAAAATCATTTATAACATCAGAAGTATCTGGAAATATGATCGATTTATGTCCAGTTGGTGCTTTATCTTCTAAACCATTTAGATCATTGAAGCGTTCATGGGAACTACATCAGTATGATGGTGTATCTATTCATGATTGTTTGGGATCAAATATTTATTTTCATGTGGATAGAGATAAAGTCTTTAGAGTTACTTCTAGAGAGAATAAGAATATTAATGAATGTTGGATTTCTGATAGAGATCGTTTTAGTTATTTAGGATTACAAAGCAAATTTCGTGCAAGTAAACCAATGTTAAAGAATGATGGAAAATGGTGTTCTGTGGATTGGTCTGTAGCTTTAAAATTTGTATCTGATGGTATTTTAAATATATTACAAAAATATGGTCCTGAACAAATTGCAGTTTTTGCTTCTCCTTCATCTACATTAGAAGAATTTTATTTGCTTCAAAAATTAATGAGGTCTATTGGAATAAATAATTTAGATCATAGATTACAACAGATTGATTTTAGAGATCAAAATTATCAAGAATTAGCCCCATATAGTTCTTTATCGTATTCTTTAATTGCAGAACAAAAAAATATACTTATTTTAGGATCTAATATTCATAGAGAAGTACCTTTAGTTGGATTAAAAATTCGGGAGGCATTTCTTAATGGTGCTAAATTGTTTGTTATAAATCCTATTGATTATAATCACAATTTTGATATTGAAAAAAAGATAATTTTACCAGTACAGGATTTATCATTACAACTAGCTAAGTTAGTATTATCTATTTTGCCAAATGATTTTTTTCTACCTAAAGAATTAAAAAAGTTTTTTAGAGATTTAACAGTAGATAATGAAACTTTATTTATTGCTAAGTCTTTATGTTATCAAAATTCTGTTATTATTACAGGTTCTATATTTGAGAACCATCCAGATTCTTCTTTATTACGTACATTATTGTATTATTTTAAATTGTTTAGCGGTGTAAGAATATTTAGATTAACTTCTGGATCAAATAGTTTGGGTGCTTGTATTTCTGGATTTTTGCCACACAGAACAATTGGTGGTATTCCTGTAAATAATCCAGGAATGGATGTTCAGTCTTCTTTAAGAAAAGAATTAAAAGGTTATATTTTATTGGCAGTAGAGCCGGAGTTTGATTTTGCTAATTCTTGTTTAGCATTGAATTCTATAAAAAATGCTGATTTTGTTGTTGTTTTTTCTGCTTTTCAAAATAATCAAGTTAAAAAATATGCAAGTGTTTTATTGCCTATAGCTCCTTATTATGAAACCGATGGAACATATATTAATATTAATAATATTTGGCAGACAGTTAAGCATGTTTGTAATCCATATGTTGAATCTAAACCTGCTTGGAAAATTTTTAGGGTGTTAGGAAATATGTTAAATTGCAGTGGATTTGAATATTTATCAATTTATGAAGTTTTATCTGAAATTAAATCTATTTTAAAAAAATCTGAAAAAATTAAATATCGTCCATATTTTCCGGAGAAATTTCCTATTTCTCAGAATTGTTTGGTTCGTGTTGGAGAGTGGC
The DNA here is from genome assembly GCF_002776555.1 of Candidatus Legionella polyplacis. Lineage (GTDB taxonomy): Bacteria > Pseudomonadota > Gammaproteobacteria > Legionellales > Legionellaceae > Legionella_E > Legionella_E polyplacis. The sequence goes on along the minus strand of NZ_CP021497.1, from coordinate 208,377 downwards.
CTCTATATAGAGTTGATATGATTGTCCGAAATTCTTATGAATTGCAAACATGCCCGTCTTCAGATTTAGATAAAGCTTATGTAAGAATAAATCCTAATACTGCAAAAAGAATTAATTTATTATCTTCTAAATTTATTCTTGTTTCTCAAGAGTATAGTATGAGTGTGATGTTACCTGTTAAATATGATAATAGAGTTGGGATTAACATGGTTTGGATAGTAAATGCTATGTTGGAAACATCGAATTTAGGATGTTCCTTTTTAAAGGTATATTTAAAAAAAATTGATTAAAGATATTTTATGTATATAAGTAATTTATTATTTCTTTTTATAAAGATTTTAATATTTATTTTTCTTTTGATGTTTTGTGTAGCATACTTAACATATGCAGAAAGGAAAATAATTGCTTATATTCAATTACGTATTGGTCCAAATAGAGTGGGTTGGAAAGGATTACTTCAACCATTTTCTGATATTATTAAATTGTTTACAAAAGAGATTATTTTTCCTGTAGAATCTAATAAGTTTTTATTTATTTTTTCTCCTATTATTTCTTTAATTATTTCTTTGATGGGATGGTCTGTTATACCTTTGTCATATACTATGGTTTTTAGTAACCTAAATTTAGGTGTTTTATTTATTTTTATGATAAGTTCTATGGGGGTATATCCAATATTAATAGCTGGATGGTCATCAAATTCGAAATATGCTATGTTGGGTGCTTTGAGAAGTGCTGCTCAAACTATATCATATGAAATACCAATGGGAATTGGATATATAGGTATAATTCTTGCTTCAAATAGCACTAATTTAATTGATATTGTGAAATCACAAAGTGGAGGTATATGGCATTGGTGGGTAATACCTATGTTTCCATTATTTATGACATTTTTGATTTCTGCTATAGCTGAGAATAATAGAGCTCCTTTTGATTTAGTAGAAGGAGAATCGGAGATTGTAGCTGGATTTCATGTTGAGTATTCTGGAGTAATTTTTGCTATGTTTTTTCTTTCTGAATATGTTAATATGATTTTTTTATCTACTGTTATAAGTTTATTATTTTTTGGTGGTTGGCTATCTCCTTTTGATGGTATATTTTTTTTAGATAATTTTTTTATTGCTGTTCCCAGTTTTTTATGGTTATTAATTAAAGTTTTATTTTTTTTATTTATTTATTTATGGATTAGAGGTACATTTCCTCGATATCGATATGATAGTTTAATGCAGTTAGGATGGAAAATATTAGTTCCTATTAGTTTTTGTTGGTTAATTGTTATTATATGTATGGTACAATTACATTGTAAACCTTGGTTTTAATCTTAATAAATGAATAAAAAAGGATGAAGATGTTTTATAAAATAAAACGATTATGTAAAAAAATAAAATTTTATGTTTTTCATTTTTTTTTGTTAGATATGTTACGTGGTTTATGGATTACAGGAAGAGCAATTTTTAAGAAAAAAATAACAGTTCAATTCCCTGAGAATAATATACCTGTATCTCCTAGGTTTCGTGGTATGCTAGCTTTAAGGAGATATCCAAATGGAGAGGAAAGGTGTATTGCTTGTAGATTGTGTGAATCTATTTGTCCTTCATTAGCGATTACTATCGAAGCAAAAATTCAGAAAGATGGAACGAGAAAGGCAACAAAATATGAAATTGATATGTTTAAATGTATTAGTTGTGGTTTATGTGAAGAGGCATGTCCTGTAGATTCAGTTGTTGTAACTCCTATTCGTCATTATTTTTTTACTAAAAAAGGTCAAAATTTTTTTACGAAAGAACAATTACTTGATATTGGTGATTTGATGGAAAAAAAAATAATTTATAATAGAAAGATTGATAAAAATTATTATTATTAACAATGTTTTTATATTGGAGGATATTCTATTGATGTTTATAAAGGAATTTATATTTTATATTTATTCAATTTTATTAATAATTTTGACTTTTATGGTTTTATTTCAAAATAATCCGATATATTGTGTATTGTTTCTTGCGTTAAATTTTTTGTCTATTTCTTTGTTATGGTTATTAAAGAATGCGGAATTTTTATTTTTTGTTTTTATTTTAGTTTATGTTGGAGCTATAATAACTTTATTTTTATTTGTCACGATGATGATAGGATCATCTAGTAATATTGGTTCTAATCATTCTTTTTCTATTTTAGATTTTATTTTGTTTTTTGCAATATCGTTTATTATGATAGCATTATTTATATTGGTATTGCCTAAATGTTTATTATTAAATAGTAGTAATCAAAATTTTAATAAGATTGATTTATCTTTTTTATCATTATTTAATCATAAAGTTATAAATAAGTATGATAGTATAGTTCACACTAGGGAAGTTGGTACAATACTTTATTCTAATTATATTTTTCCATTTGAATTAATAGCATTAATACTATTAGTTTCAATAATTTCTGTGATTGTCTTGTCTAAAGTTAGAAATAAGTAAAGTATTTAGTAATTAATTTTTATTTAATAATTAATATTAAGTTAATTTTATTTGTTAAAGTGTTATAAATAAGTAATTTTAAATTTTATGATTTTCAGAAAAAATTATTATAATATAATAAAAATATTAGATTTATTTTATTTATTGTATAATTGATATTAATTAATAGTTATAATATATTTTATTATTTTTATTTTAAGAATAAAAAATGATTATTGATAATGTGTTACCTATAGGTTATTATTTAATATTAACAGCAGTATTATTTAGTTTTAGTTTGTGCGGGATTGTATTGCGCAAAACTCATATGTTAGTATCTTTGATGTGTATAGAATTAATGTTTGTGACTATATGTACTAATTTTATTATTTTTTCTCATTTTTATAAGAAAATAGATGGAGAAATTTTTGTATTCTTTATTTTAGCTATTGCTGCTGCTGAGATTTCCATAGGTTTATCCATTTTAATGTTATATTATCGTGTATATGGTAATATTTATTTAGATGATTTAAATAAATTAAAAGGTTAATTATTGTGAGTATTAAATGTTTATTTTTATTTATAATAATATTATCTCTTTTATTTTCTTTATTATTTGTAGTTTTTTTTCAAAGAAAATTTAGTAATAAATTGGTTCATGTTATTACTATTTTTAGTACTTTTATATCTTTATTACTATCTATATTTGTTTTTATATATTTTTTATTTGTTACTAAAAAAATAGAAAATTTTAATTTTTTAATATGGATGAGTGGAGGAAAGGTTTTTCCTTATATTTTTCATTTTGGATTTTTAATTGATTCTTTAAGTTGCATTATGTTAATTTTAGTTAATTTTATTTCATTAATTGTCCAGATTTATAGTATAGGTTATATGAAAAGAGAAATAGGATATAAAAGATTTTTTTCTTATATAATTTTGTTTACTTTTATGATGAATATTCTGGTTGTTTCTAATAATTTTTTACAATTATTTTTTGCTTGGGAAGGAGTAGGTTTAGTTTCATATTTATTAATTAGTTTTTGGTTTTTTAAGGAAAAAGCTGTTTATTGTGGATTCAAAGCTTTTTTGATTAATCGTATTGCTGATTTTGGGTTTATATTAGGTATTGGATTAATTTTATCTTATGTTGGCAGTTTAGATTATCATGTTGTATTCCAAAAGGCATTGTATTTGAAAAGTAAAAAAATATGTTTAGTTTTTGATAATGTTCATTGTTCATTATTAACGATAATTTCTATATTACTTTTTATTGGTTCTATGGGGAAGTCTGCTCAAATTCCATTGCATATTTGGCTTCCTGGATCAATGGAAGGTCCTACTCCTATTTCAGCTTTACTTCATTCTGCTACTATGGTTGTTTCTGGTATATTCATGTTAATTCGTATTTCTCCATTAATTGAGTATTCTACTGTAGTATTAAGTTTAATTTTAATAGTAGGATCGACAAGTGCTTTTTTTATGGGTATGGTTGCTATTACATTAAATGATATTAAATCTATAATTGCTTATTCTACTTTGTCCCAATTGGGATATATGATGGCTGCTTTAGGTGTATCTGCTTATAGTGCTAGTTTATTTCATTTGTTTAATCATGCCTTTTTTAAGGCTTTATTATTTTTATCAGCTGGATCTATAATAATTTGTGCTTCACATGAACAAAATATAAGAAAGATGGGAGGGTTATGGAATAAAATTCCTATTACTTATTTTTCTTATTTAATTGGTAGTTTATCATTATGTTCTATTCCTCCATTTTCTAGTTTTTATTCTAAAGATTCTATAATAGAGTACGTAAAATTTTCTAAGATTTTTGGTAGTAATTATGCTTATTATTTATTATTGATAACTGTATTTATTACATCGTTTTATATTTTTCGTTCTTTTTTTATAATTTTTCATGGTAAACAAAAAGAAATTATAAATATAAGTTTTTCTTATAAACATGAAAATTATTTTGTTTTTTGGTTTCCTTTATTTTTACTTATAATTACTTCATTAGGTTCTGGAGTTTTTTTATATAAAAATATATTTAGCGAGTTTTCTTTTTTAAAAGGATCATTTTTTGTTTTACCAAATCATGTTATGAAAAATCTTTTTTTTAGAAAAATGTTGATTTCTTTTAATTTTAGTAAGGATATTTTTTTAAACATAGCATTTATTTTAACAATATTTGGTATATTTTTTGCTTGGATTTTTTATATTAAGATTCCATGTATTCCTATTTATTTTTCTAGAAAGTTTTCTTTGGTATATAAAGTACTTATAAATCAGTATGGATTTGATTTTTTAATTAATTATTTTGTTTTTCTTTTTAAAAAAGTTGGAAATGTTTTTTATAAGATTTTTGATCGAAAAATAATTGATAAATTTATAGTAGAAGGAATTGGTTTAGTAATTTTATGGTTTTCAAAAAAAATTAAGTTTTTTCATAACGGATATTTATATAATTATGTTTTTGTCATGATTTTATCTGTTATTTTATTATCGTATTGTACATTGTTTTCTTATGGGAGATAGAATATAGTCATGCATTGTTATTGCATTAGTTTTTTAATTTGGATTCCGATTTTATCTGGTTTATTGTTTTTATATTGCAGTAAAACTAATTTTTTTCAAAGTTTTGATTTTCGTTATATATGGTTGTTAATAATAAGTTTTACTTTTTTTATTACTATTTATATGTTATTTAATTTTGATTTGCATACATTTGAAATGCAATATATTGAGGAACATTTATGGATTCCTAGTTTGAATATTAGGTATAGTTTAGGAGTTGATGGTTTATCTATGTCTTTAATTGTTTTAAGTGAAATAATTATTTTTATAAGTGTTTTGTCAATATGGAATTATATTGAAAATAATATTTCTGAATATTTATCTTATGTTCTTGTAATACAAGGATTGTTGATTGGTATTTTTACATCATTAGATGCAATATTATTTTATATTTTTTGGGAATCTATTTTAATTCCTTTTTATCTTATTATTGGAATATGGGGATCTAAAAATAGATCTTATGCTGCTATAAAGTTTTTTATTTATACATTTTTAGGATCTATATTTATGTTGTTAGTATTTATTTATATTGGACAAGAAATTTCTTCATTTAAAATAAAAGATTTTTATCTTGTAAAATTGAGCATAAAAGAGCAAATTTTGATTTTTATTTCATTTTTTTTGGCTTTTGCTGTTAAAGTTCCAATTTTCCCTTTTCATACTTGGTTGCCTGATGTACATACTGAAGCTTCATCAGGAGGATCTATTTTATTATCTGCTATTTTGTTAAAAGTTGGTATTTATGGATTGCTGAGATTTTTATTTCCAATAGTTCCTGATGCTTGTAATTTATTTGCAAAATTGATATTGTTAATTTCTCTTTTTTCTATTATTTATATTAGTATTATTGCTTATGTTCAAGAAGATTTAAAATGTGTTATTGCTTATTCTTCTATATTACATATGAGTCTTGTTGTATTAGGTTTATTTTCAACTTTTTTAATTATTCATAGATTAGGTAATATTAAGTATGCTGGATTTGTTTTTGAGGGATCTGTTTTTATTATGTTTTCACATGCTTTTATTTCTAGTGCTATGTTTTCTAATATTGGTTATCTTTATGAGCGTTTGCATACGAGGAAAATTAAAGATTTTGGAGGAATAGCTAGAGTGATGCCTTTGTTTTCTTTTTTCTTTATGTTTTTTAGTATATCTAATTTGGGAATGCCAGGAACTTCTGGTTTTGTTGGGGAATTTATGGTAATTTTGGGCAGTATGAAAGCTGGATTTTGGTTAAGTATAGGATCTGGAATCATTTTAATTTTAGGTGTTTCTTATACATTAAGAGTATGTAATTATGTTGTATTTGGATCAATTGCTAATTATAAAATTAAAAGTTTATATGATTTATCTAGATTTGAGAAAATTTCAAATTGTATTTTATTTGTGTTTATATTGATACTTGGTATTTATCCGAATATCTTGTTAAAGTATATTCATAATTCGATAAATGTTTTCTTAGTAAAAGAAAATATTTTAAAAATTTAAATTTTGTTTGAGGTGTATATTGATGAGTATGTTGTCTGGCAATAGTCCTTATATTATTTTTTCTTCGGAAATAGTGATATTAGTTACGTCATGTTTAATATTATTGATAGGTATGTTTATAAATAATAAATTTTTGGTAAATAAACTTACTTTAATATTTTCTATATTAGGGTTATTTATATCAACTATTTGTAGTTTCTTTTTGTTAAAAAATGATAGATTATTTTTTATTAATAATTTTTTTATTAATGATAAATTAGTTCAGTTAATAAAATTATGTGTTTATTTTTTTGCTTTCATATTTTTTTTATATTCTTGGTTTTATATTGTAAAACATGATTTAAATTATGTTTCGGAATATTACGTTTTAAGTTTATTTTCTATTTTAGGTATGATGATTTTAGTTTCTTCTTATTCTTTTTTAACCATTTATCTTGGGTTAGAATTATTGTCTTTTCCTATATATGTTATGATTGTGATTTTTTGTATAGGAAATAATGAAATTGAAGCGGCTTTAAAATATTTTTTTATGGGTGCTATTGCTTCTGGATTGTTATTATATGGTATTTCATTATTATATAGTTTAACTGGAAAATTAGATTTAATAAGTATCTTTAAAGTTATAAAATCTGGTAATTTGGAACAAAGTCAAATGTTATTTATGTTTGCTTCTATATTAGTTTTATCTACTTTTAGTTTTAAATTATCGATTGCTCCTTTTCATATGTGGGCTCCTGATGTTTATGAGGGATCTTCTATTCCTGTAACGTTATTTATTAGTACTATTCCTAAGATTTCTATTTTGGGAGTATTATTACATTTTTTAATTCCAAATTATTGTAATAATATATTTTTTCAATGGAAATTCTTTTTTTTAATTATATTATTATTTTCCATAGGGATAGGGAATATATTAGCTATTTTTCAAAGTAATATTAAAAGGTTTTTAGCGTATTCATCGATTTCTCATATTGGTTACTCTATTTTAGGTTTATTATGTAAAGTTAATTTTAGTTACAGTGCTGTTATTTATTATTTTATTTTTTATTCATTATCGGTGTCAGCTTTTTTTGGATTTTTAACAGTACTATCTGTTATTTATAACAAGGATATAAGATTTTTTTATGAATTGAAAGGTTTAAATAGAGTAGATCCTTTATTAGCTTTTTTTGTATTAACAGTTATTTTTTCTATTGCTGGAATTCCTCCTACAATTGGTTTTTTTGCTAAATTTTATATTTTGAAAATTTTAGTTGAAAATCATTTATTTTGGATAGCTATTTTTAGTTTATTGTTTTCAGTGATTGGGTTATTTAATTATATATATATTATTAAAATAATTTATTTTGATGATTTTAATGGTCAGTTTAATTTTGTTAAATCTTTTAAAGTTGTAAAAATGGTATTTTTTATTCATTGTTTATTTTTAATTATTTTAGGGATTTTTCCTTCTATATTGATGGATATTTGTATTAATATTTTACATTAATAATGTTTTATAAGAAAAATAATTAAATAATTAGTTTTAATTAAATAAAATTTTATTACTTTATAAGAGATTAAGATAAATATAATGCTTGCTATATATTATAATGATGCGATATACTCATCTTTTATTACAATTGCGGGGTGGAGCAGTTTGGTAGCTCGTCGGGCTCATAACCCGAAGGTCATAGGTTCAAATCCTATCCCCGCTACCAAAAAATTTATTAAACCCCATTTAATTTGGGGTTTTTTGTTATATAGGAAAAGTATATGGTTTTGAGTTTATATGATTTTTTATATTTATTTATAATAAATCATATAAAATTAAAGGTTTATTAATATTAGTATTGAATACATTATTATTTTTTTAAATAGTTAAATTAAATTTATGAAATTTATATAAAATTAATATAAGAGTTTTTGTTTATAAAAATTTATAAGAATTTATTAATATTCATTTTATACAATTTTTATTGTTCATATATAGTGCTAAAAAGTTAGTATTTTTTTTATGTAAATTACATAAAAAAAAATAATAGTAAAATTAGTATATTTTATTGATAAAAGATAGTTAATGAAAAGAAAAAATATATTTGCAGATATTTTTTTAAAGTTAAAGAATCTTTATTGATTAAAAAGTATTGTAAAATGATATAAGAATAATAGTCGGTATTAGATATACTATTTGTTTTTTAGATAAATTAATTTATTTTAATACATATAAAAATATTATGTGAAATTGTTTATATTAGTATTTTAAACAATGTTTATTTGAAATGGAAGAAAATGCAAGAATATAAATATTATTTTTGTAAATAAAGTAGAGTATGTTAAACAGGTATGTAAAGAGAGGTATTGATTATGAGTAAAGAACTGTTATTAGTAGCAGAAGCTTTATCAAATGCAAAAGGAGTGCATAAGGACGTGGTATTACAAGCAATTCAGTTAGCGCTTGAATCAGCTACTCGTAAATTTAGTGATAAGGATATTAATGTGAGAGTACAGCTTGATTTTAAAACTGGAGAGTATAAAACATTTCGTTTTTGGGAAGTAGTTTCTGATGAAAATTTAGAATTTCCAGAAAAACAAATTGTTTTAAGTAAAGCAAAAAGATATGTTCCATGTGTTGAGTTAGGAGGTGTAATAGAAGAATTAATGCCTTGTGTTAAATTTGGTCGTATAGCTGCTCAGACTGCTAAACAGATTATTATACAGAAAGTTCGTGAAGCGGAAAGAAAACAAATTGTTGATCAATTTAGTGCTAAATTGGGGCAATTAGTATATGGTACTGTAAAAAAAGTAACTCGTGATAGTATTATTATTGATTTAGGTGGAAAAGCTGAAGCATACATGTCTCGAAATGAAATATTACCAAATGAAATTTTTAGACTTAATGATAAAGTACGTGCTTATTTGTATGATATTGTTTCTCAAGTTCGTGGTCCTCAATTATTTGTTAGTAGAACTAGAGATGGGATGTTAATTGAGTTATTTCGAATTGAAGTTCCTGAGATTGGAGAGAATATTATTACGATTAAAGCATCTGCTAGAGAGCCTGGAAATCGTTCAAAGATTGCTGTTAAAACTAATGATGGTCGTATTGATCCTGTTGGTGCTTGTGTTGGTATGAGAGGTTCTCGTGTGCAAGCTATTTCTAGTGAATTATCTGGTGAAAGGGTAGATATTATATTATGGGATGATAATCCTGCTCAATTAGTTATCAATGCTATGGCTCCAGCTGAAGTAGCATCTATTGTTGTTGATGAAGATTCTCATTCTATGGATTTAGCAGTAAAGAAAGAACAGTTATCACAAGCAATTGGTAGAAATGGACAAAATGTAAAATTAGCTAGTCAATTAACTGGATGGTCTTTAAATGTTATGACTATTGAAGATTTTAAAAATAAGGGAAAAGAAGAATCTAATACTATTGTTAATTTCTTTATATCTAATTTACATATTAGTGAAAAAATAGCACGATCGTTAGTTGATCATGGTTTTTCTTTATTAGAGGAAATTGCTTATCTTCCAAAAGAAGAATTGTTAGTTATTGATGGATTAAATGATGAGATTGTTGATAATTTAAAGAAACATGCACATAATGTGTTATTAACAAAAGCATTGGCTTCAGAGGAATTTAAGGAGTGCAATAAAGAAAATAATGTTTTGTCATCTGAGTTATTAGGAATGTCAGGAATGACTAAAGAAATAGCTAATTATTTACTTTCTATTGGTGTAACGACTATGAATAAATTAGCAGATTGTTCTGTAGATGAGTTGTTTAATTTAAAAAATGGAATGACAGAAAAAAAAGCAGCTGATTTAATTATGCAGGCAAGAAAATCTTGGTTTAAGTAGATATGTAATATATATTACATAGTATAGACTTATTATAAATTTTATGTAAGAAGTTTTTATTTATTGTTTATTATTTTATTAAAATAATAGTTTTATAATAAAAGATATAAATTAGTTATTCCTTGTGAAGGATATATTCATTGGTATATATAAAATATATAAGTGGGTATTTGTTATTAAATTTTTTTTAGGAATATTATATATGTCAGATTTAACAGTAAAACAGTTAGCTAAGGTTGTTGGGATTTCTGTTGAACGTTTATTATTAAAATTTAAAGAAGCTGGTTTATTATTTAGTGATGCTCATCAATTAGTTTCTGAAGAACAGAAAGGTATTTTACTTAATTATTTAAATGATTTGAAAAAAATTTTTTATTTAGATTCAAGAATTAATATAAAAAATAGTTTAAATTTATTTAAAAGTAAAGGTATTATTAAAAATAAAATAGAAAATGACGTATGTATTGGTGGGAAAAAAATTAGTGTTGAAATTCGTAAAAAAAAAATGTATATGGATAATGATTTATTTACAAAAACTAAAAATTGTCAAATAAATTTAAAAGATTTTTCAATTGTCAAACAATATGATAATAAAAATAATTTAAATATAGATTTAGTAAATGATAATAATAATACAATAATAGAAAAAAATTATGATATACAAAATCAGACTAAATTATATGAGAAGAATATTCTTATTAGAAAAGATAATCGTAAATTTATAGGAATAAATAATAATAGAAAAAATTTTTTAAAAAGTAATAAAAAAATGATTTCTAATATCAATAATATTTATTTAAAAAAAATAGAAGATAGGAAATTTGAAAAAAATAAAAAGAAAAATTTTAATAAAACTATTCTTTTAGAAAAAGATACAAAGTTTAAAATAGGTAAAATGAACGTTAAACATTATATGAATTTAGATGATGAGAATGATAAAAAAATAATTAATAGATTAAAAAAAATAAATAAGTCGAAGAAAAATTGTGTGAAAAATAAAATTAATGCACATGCTGAGAATATAAATTTATTAATAAATCATGGATTTGAAAAGCCATGTAAGCCAATTGAAAAAGAAATTTTTTTGCCAAATAGTATTTCTATACTGGAACTTGCCAAACGAATGTCGGTGAAGGCAACTGAAATTATTAAAGTTATGATGAATTTAGGTAGTATTATAACTATAAATCAAGTTATTGATCAAAATACAGCTTCTATTATTGTTGAGTCTATGGGGCATAAGTTTATATTGGAAAAAGAGAATAGTATTGAAGATATATTAAAAAATAATGTTATAGAAAAAAAGAATATTAATTTAAATGATTCAAATTTTACAATAATTAGACCTCCTATTGTTACTATAATGGGACATGTTGATCATGGAAAGACATCATTAATTGATTATATAAGGAAAACAAATGTTGTTAATTTTGAAAAAGGAGGAATTACTCAACATATTTCTGCTTATTATATTAATTATTTAAATAGATTTATTACTTTTTTAGATACACCAGGTCATTCTGCTTTTGTTTCTATGAGAGAAAGAGGAGTTCAAATTACTGATATTATAGTACTTGTTATAGCGGCAGATGATGGAGTGAAACCTCAGACTATAGAAGCAATACAGCATGCAAAAAAGAGTAATGCTCCTATAATTGTTGCCATTAATAAAATTGATAAATGTGATAATATTAATCTAAATCGTATTATGCATGATTTATCTGTTTATGATCTTCTTCCGGAAGAATGGGGTGGAAATACAATGTATATAAGTATATCTGCTAAATTTGGTACTGGGATTAATAAATTATTAGATGCAATTTTATTACAATCTGATTTACTTGAATTAAAAGTTTCTACATGTGAAAGAGCTGAAGGCGTTGTAATAGAATCATATATTGATAAAGGCAAAGGTCCTATATCTGTAGTTTTAATGAAAACTGGAATTTTATATAAAGGAGATTTTATTTTGGCTGGATTAAGATATGGAAAAGTACGTGCTTTATTGGATAATAATGGAATTTATTTGAATAGTGTCAATCCTTCTATACCAGTAAGTATTTTAGGAATACCTTATGTTACTTGTTCTGGAGATAAGGTTGTTGTGGTGAATGATGAAAGAAAAGTTAGGGAAATACTATTATGTAAGAAAAGAAAATATCAAAATGTAAGAAAATTTAATGATAGAGCGCATTTTACTAAAGATATATTAAAGAATATGGCTTCTTTTTCTGATGTTAAAAAAAGGTTGAATATAATTTTAAAATCAGATGTTTATGGATCAATTGAGGCTGTATCTAATATAATATTAAAATTATCAACGGATATGATAAAGATAGAAATAGTATTCAGTGGTGTTGGAAACATTACTGAATCTGATGTTCATTTGGCCATTGTTTCTAATTCTATTATTATTGGATTTAATGTAAAGTCAGATAATTCTATAAAGAAATTATTGAAAGATAATTTAATATCTTTATATTGTTTTAATGTGATTTATGATGTTGAGAATTTAGTTAAATCGTTATTGAGTAAAATGGTCATTCCAAAATCTAGAGAGATATTAATGGGATTTGCTACAGTTAAAGAAGTATTTAATGTATCAAAATTTAAAGTTATTGCTGGTTGTTTGGTAAATAATGGAATTATCAATAAATGTTATCCTATTAAAATATTACGTAATAATACTATAGTGCATAGTGGTATGCTAGATAATATAAAGAGGTTTAAAGAGAATGTAGTAGAGATTAGAGAAGGATTTGAATGCGGAATAAGTTTTAGAAATTATACTAATATTTTATTAGGAGATATTATAAATTCTTATAAAGTAATTGATTAAAAGTCATATATTTTTTATTATGTTGTTAAATTAAAGTTTATTTTATTTATTATGAATAGTGATTTTAAACGAGTTGACAGGATAGCCTCTGTTATACAGAGAGAATTATCTATTTTAATTTACAAGGTTTTGGATAATCCTAAATTACCTAAGTTTATTTCAATTACTTTTGTAAAGGTATCTAAAGATTTAAGTTATACTAAGGTATATTTTACTGTTTGTGATGAAAATAAAGATCTGGCAGTAGAAATTCTTAATCATTCTGCAAATTATTTAAGACATAAATTATCAAAGTTATTGAGTATTTATACTGTTCCTAAATTGTGCTTTATATATGATAAAAATATAGAATATTCTAGAAGGTTATTAAAATTAATTGAAAATATTAATATTGTAGATAGAACAAAATAGTTTTTTATTGATATTGATCATAATAAGACAATATACATTTTATGTATGAAATAAATGGAATTTTACTTGTAAATAAACCTGTAGGGTTAACTTCTAATTATTTTTTACAGAAAATTAAAAGAATTTATAGAATTAAGAAAGCTGGGTATGTTGGAACATTAGATCCAATGGCTAGTGGAATGCTGCCTTTATGCTTTGGTGAAGCTACTAAATTTAGTCAGTATATTGTTAACTCAAAAAAATTTTATCAAGTGATTGGTTTGTTAGGTGTTAAAACTTCAACGTCAGATTCTTTTGGAGAAATTATTAGAACCAATACTATTTCTTTAGGAATAAAAATTTCAAAATTAATTTATGTATTAAATAAGTTTATAGGAAGTGTGAAGCAATGCCCTCCAATGTATTCTGCTGTTAAATATAATGGTATTCCATTATATAAATATGCTAGAAAAGGTAAGATATTAAATAGAAAATTTCGTGATGTGTTTATATCAAAATTAAATTTAATATATTTTGATGGTAGATATTTTGTAATCAATGTTTATTGTAGTAAGGGTACTTATATTCGTGCATTAGTTGAAGATATAGGATTATGTTTGGGTGTTGATGCTCATGTTGTAGGATTGCATCGTGTGTATATAGATATTTTTAAAAAAGATTTTTTAGTAAATTTTTCAGATTTGAGAAATAAGACATATAGTGAATTGTTGTCTTATCTTATATCAATGGAATGTGCTGTTATAAATTTTCCTATTATATATCTTAATAAAGATGAAATTATATCTTTATATAATGGGAAAATTTTAAAAAATAAAAATTATTTAATTGAAGGGTATTTTCGTGTTTATAACAAAGAAAAGAATATTTTTATGGGATTAGGTAGATTAAGTGATAATGGAGATTTTAGTGTTAAATATTTATTTAAAAATATTGATTTATAAGTTTTATTAATTTTATATACATATTTAAATATATATTAGATTAAAAGCTTTATTTGCTTAAGATATATTTCCTTGACACTTTTATTTTATTTGTATAAAATACAAGGTTTGATTTTTATCATTATTATTTATGTAGGAATAGGAGGAGTTTTGTTGAATGTAAATCAAAAAATGTGTAGTAATTCTTCTATTTTAAAAAAAGAGGTTAATTATAATACTGGATCTGTGGATATACAGATATCTTTAATGACTAATCGTATTAAATATTTGACTGATCATTTTAAGAGTAATAAAAATGATTTTCATTCGAAACTTGGTTTGAAAAAATTAGTTAATAAACGTAAAAAATTATTAAAATATTTAAAAAGAACTAATATAAATAAGTATAAGGAAATTATTGAAAAATTAAATTTAAGAGATTCTTATTAATTTTTATATATATAAAATAAAGTAAATGTTTATAGTTATTATTAGTTTTAAACCTTAAAAGGCGCAATATATATTGTTGCGCCTTTTTATTCTAAAGTAAAACATTTTTTAATAAAATTTTTGGTATATTAAAAATATTTGTTTTATTGCAAATATTAAGTATTGATTTGAAATTAAATATTCAAGAGGTAGTGTATTGAAATGAAAGTTTCCAAAAAAATACAGTACGGAAATCATATTTTGACGATTGAAACTGGAGAGATTGCTCGACAGGCTGATAGTTCTGTTTTTGTAAGTATGGGAGGAACACAAGTCTTAGTGACTGTTGTTTCTAGAAAAGATGATGTAAAAAATAAAGATTTTTTTCCTTTAACAGTTTATTATCAAGAAAAAACCTTTTCTGCAGGTAAGATACCTGGTGGTTATAATAAAAGGGAAGGAAGATTAAGTGAATATGAGATATTAGTTTCTCGTTTAATTGATAGGTCTTTAAGACCTATTTTTGATAGTAGGTGTAATGAAGAAATTCAGATTGTTGCTACAGTTATGTCATTAAATCCTGAAGTTCCATCTGATATTTTATCAATTATTGGTTCTTCTGCGGCATTGATAATTTCTGGATTACCTTTTAATGAACCTGTTGCTGCTATAAGAATTGGATATAAAAACGGTATTTATTTATTGAATCCTAGTTATAAGATTATATCAGAATCTGATCTTGATTTAGTGATTGCTGGCGTTAAAGATTCTATTGTAATGGTTGATTCTAGATCTCGTGAATTAAGTGAGGAAGTTATTCTTGGAGCTATGTTTTTTGGACATATGATAATGCAGGATTTAATATTAATGATTAAAGATTTCGCAGAAGAGTGTTGTTCTGGTATCAATCGTATTGATTGTAATATTGAGTCTAAAGAATATATTGATGAAAAGAAAATATATAAAAAATTATCTACATCTGTTTCAAAAGAAATTTTGAAAGCTTATTTGATAAAAAATAAAGTAGATCGGCAATTATTTTTAAAAGATCTTAAACAAAATATTATATTTAATTTTTGTAATGAAAATATTACTGAGGATGTTATATTAAAGATATTTTATTCTTTAGAAAGATCCATTATTCGTGATCGTATAATTAATGGAGAATCAAGAATTGATGGACGTACTTGTGAGGAAATTAGACCTATCAGTATTAAGACTAATTTTTTAGAAAGAGTTCATGGTTCTGTATTATTTACTAGAGGAGAAACTCAAGCTATTGTAGCGGTAACGTTAGGCAATGATAGAGATGCTCAAATTATAGATAGATTATTTTCACTTGATGTTAAAGATAGGTTTATTCTTCATTATAATTTTTTACCTTATGCCGTTAGAGAGATTGGAATTTTAGGGTCTCCTAAACGTAGGGAAATAGGGCATGGGTATTTGGCAAAAAAAAGTTTATTAGCAGTTTTACCTAAAGTTTCAGAATTTCCTTATGTTATAAGGGTTGTTTCAGAAATAACAGAATCTAATGGATCTAGTTCTATGGCAACTGTTTGCGGAGCAAGTTTAGCATTAATGGATGCTGGGGTACCTTTGAAATCTCATGTAGCTGGTATTGCAATGGGTTTGATTAAAGAAGGTGAGAATTTTGTAGTTCTAACAGATATTATTGGGGATGAAGATTATTTGGGTGATATGGATTTTAAGGTTTGTGGAACAAGAAATGGAATTACTGCATTACAGATGGATATTAAAATTAAAGGAATTACAAAAGAGATATTTGAAAAAATTTTAAATCAGTCTTCATTAGCTCGTATGAAAATATTAGATACAATGTATAGTGTATTGTCAAAGAATAGAGATGAATTATCTAAGTATGCTCCTAGAATTGATACTATGATTGTTTCAAAAGATAAAATTCGTAATGTTATTGGGAAAGGTGGATCAGTAATTAAAAATTTAATTGAAACTACAGGTGTTTCTATAAATATCAATGATAATGGAATTATTCAATTGTTTTCAACAGATATTATTGCTTTAAAAGAAGCTAAACATCAAATTAGATTATTAGTTTCTGATATTGAAGTTGGAAAAACTTATAAAGGAAAAGTAAATAAAATTGTAGATTTCGGAGCTTTTATTAAGATTTTACCTGGAAAAGATGGATTGTTACATATTTCTCAGATTTCTCCTGATCGTTCAAAAAAGGTAGGTGATATATTACAAGAAGGTCAAGAAATAGATATTTTTGTTTCTGGAATTGATAGACAAGGTAGAATTAAATTAGAATGGAGGAGAGAAAGAAACAAAAATTAATATTTTGTACATTAATACATATTATATAGTATGTTAATATTTTGTTAAGGTAAGTAGAAAATTATACGTTAGAATTTTCTTCTGTGTTGATTTTTTTTATTGTTTTAGCTAATAATTTAGCTAAGCTTATTATTCTTATTTTTTTTGTATTTTTTGCTAAATTATTTAAAGGTATTGTGTTTGTTACAATAATTTCATCTAATTCAGATTGTTCTATGTTTGATATAGATTTTCCAGATAATACTGCATGCGTTACATATGCTCGAACACTTAAAGCTCCATTTTGTTTTAGTTTTTTTGCAGCAGAGCAGATTGTTCCTGCTGTATCGATAATATCATCTACTATAATACAATTTCTATTTATAGGATCTCCAATTATATGCATAACTTGAGATTTATTAATACTATTTCTTCGTTTATCTATAATAGATAGTTCAGTATCGTTTAATAATTTTGCAGTTGCACGTGCTCTTACTACTCCTCCTATATCTGGAGATATTACCATAATATTAGAGAGTTTTTGTTGTTTAATATCTTCTAATAAGATATTGGTTGAATAAACGTTATCAACTGGTATATAAAAAAATCCTTGAATTTGATCTGCATGTAAGTCTACTGTTACAACTCTACATATTCCAACTGATTCCATCATATCTGCAATTATTTTTGCTGTAATTGGTACTCTGGATGATCTTACTTTTCTGTCTTGTCTCGCATATCCAAAATAAGGTACTACTGCAATTATTCTTTTTGCTGATGACCTTCTAAGAGCGTCAGCCATTATTAATAGTTCCATTAAATTGTTATTAGCTGGAGCGCAAGTAGATTGTAATATAAAAACATCTTTTCCTCTAACAGTTTCTAGTATTTCTACCATAATTTCTCCGTCACTAAATGTTTTAACTAAAGCTTTTCCAATTGGTATATTTAGATAATTAGATATTTGTATTGATAAACTTAGATTAGAGTTGCCTGTGAAAAGTATCATTTTGGACATATAAGTTGATTTTTTTGTTATATAATTTTAATAAATCTGGGGTGCTAGGATTTGAACCTAGGTATGCAGGGATCAAAACCCTGTGCCTTAACCGCTTGGCTACACCCCAAATATAGTAAATGATATATATAAAATATTTTTATATTAATATAAAGTATTTTGCAAAGTATTTATTATCTTGTCAATAAATGTTTTAAATTAAAATTAATTGATTAATATTTATAGATTTTTAGTAAATATTTGTTTATGGATAATATTTTTGTAAGGTTTTAAAATATGTTTTACATAAAACAATAGGGTTTTTATGAGTAGATTTATTTAGTTTTATTAAATTTGAATGGATATTCATTTTTGAAGAAAATAAATTTATGTTATAAAACATATTTTAATAAAATTTTTATTTATTATTATTAATAATATTTTTTTTGATAATTAGTGATATTTTTATTAGTTAATTAGTTTTTCTATGCTTTTAAAAGTTTTTAGTATTAATTTTTCTTTATTTTTTAAATTATATATGTTTGAATATATTGGTTCTCCGATATGTATTTCTATTTCTTGATTAATATTTATTTGTGTTGTTTTTTTTGGCAAAATATTGTCAGTTCCTTTTAATCCAATGGGGATTATTGTTGATTTAGTTTTTATAGCCGATATAAATACACCTTTTTTAAATGGCATTAATTTTTTATTTTTAGATCTTGTTCCTTCTGGTGATGCCCAAATTATAATTCCTTTCTTTATAAGATTATTCATATATTCTAGATCTTTTATAGCTTGGTATTTATTTTTTCTGTCTATTACCGGAAATTCTGATAGCAATATTCCTTTTCCAAAAAAAGGAATTTTGATTAATTCTTTTTTAGTTAACATTCTAATTGAATATGTTGGAAATATTCTAAAAATTATTGGTATATCATATAAACTTCTATGATTAGACATTAATATAGTAGGTTCATTTAATTTTGGTTTTATATTTTTGGGATTAAAGATTTTATATCTTATTTTTGCAGTTTTTATTAGTCGTTTTGACCATAATTGAATAATTTTATCAGTATAATTTCGATTTATTATATTGAGTTTTTTTCTAATTATTGATTGGCAACATGCTAATATTGTATAATACAAAGATATTATAATAATTTTAATACTATTTATTTTTTTTAAAATGTTTTTTTTCTTATACATATAAGATTTTTTCTAAGAAAATTTTTAATTATATTATATTTTATTTGTAACAAGAATAATTTTTAAAGTAATTTATATTTAAGTACTTAATATTTAGAAAATATAGAAAATATTTTATATAATTAGTACTATTTATTGTACATGTTTATTATAGATTAAAGAGTATATAACAAAATATTAGTTTTTTAATTATTTTAAAATTTTAAAATAGATTTTGTTTGTTATAGAAATATATAATTGTTTTTATGTAATTTTAATATAAGGTATTATTATTTTATGGTTTATGGAGTTTTAAACTTATCTTTTTTTGGCAATTTAGTGGCTGTGTTAGTATTAACGCAATTAACTATTGCTTCAGTTACTATCTATTTACATAGATGTCAAGCTCATAGATCTATTATTTTACATCCTGTAATGAGTCATTTTTTTCGTTTTTGGTTATGGTTAACAACTGGAATGATTACTGCGGAGTGGGTTGCTGTTCATCGCAAACATCATGCAAAAACAGATATATGTGGTGATCCTCATAGTCCTAAGATTGAAGGATTGAATATGGTTCTTTGGAACGGAATAGAATTATATAGAAGATCTTTAATGGATAAAAAAATGATAAAAAAATATTCTCATAATACTCCAGAAGATTGGATTGAAAAAAATTTTTATTCAAAATTTTCTTCTAAGGGAGTTTTGTTAATGTTTTTTTTAGATATTTTATTCTTTGGGTTTCCTGGTATTAGTATTTGGGGGATTCAAATGTTATGGATTCCTTTTCATGCTGCTGGTGTTATCAATGGAATAGGTCATTATTTTGGATATAGAAATTTTGAATGCGTTGATTGTTCTAAAAATATTTTTCCTTGGGGTTTTTGGATAGGTGGTGAAGAACTTCATAATAATCATCATGCTTTTTCTTTTTCAGCGAAATTTTCAAATAAATGGTGGGAATTTGATATGGGTTGGGTTTATATTTGTTTTTTACGTTTTTTCGGTATGGTTAAGGTAAGAAAAGTTTTTCCTAGATTAATGAAAGATAAAAGTAAGTTACATATAGATTTAGATACAGTAAAAGCTGTTATTAGAAATAGATTTCAAATTATGTCTTGTTATTATAACGATGTTATTTATCCTATTCTCAAAGATGAAAAACGTAATAGTTTTGAGAATCGTCATAAATATTTATTGAACAAGGCTAAATATTTATTACGATTACAAGATAATTTTTTATCTTCAAATTCTAAATTTCTATTAAAATCTGTATTAAAACAATATAAACGTTTGCAAATAGTTTATAATTTTCGTACATCTTTGCAGAATATTTGGTTTGTTACTGCAAGTTCTCAAAAAGATTTAATTGATGCATTAGTACATTGGTGTAAACAGGCTGAGGAATCGAATGTAGAAGTTTTGTATAATTTTTCTCAAAATATTAAAAAATATGTTTAATTTTATAAATTATGTTTGGATTTAATTTTTTTTAATTAAATTGATGTTTAATATTTAGAATATTTTAATTATAAAAATTATTTTTTTATAATTGTCTTTTATTAGTTGGTGAGATAAATACCATATTTTATGGAGTTTAATATTTTTATTTTGTTATTATTGTTAAGTTATTTAATAGGATCATTATGTTTTGCTTTGATAATTAGTAAAATTTTTTATTTTAAAGATCCTAGGTTATTAGGTTCAAAAAATCCTGGAGCTACGAATATTTTTAGAGTATTTGGTATTAAATATGGAGTATTAGTATTATTTTTTGATATTATAAAAGGTGTAGTTCCAGTGTTGTTTTCACAATTTTATAATTTGGATCATAACAAGATTATTTATATTTGTATAGCGTCTATATTTGGTCATATGTATCCAATATTTTTTAAATTTAGTGGAGGAAAAGGAGTAGCTACAGCATTTGGTTCTTTAGGTTTTTTATATTATAAATTTTTTATTTTTGTTTTTATTTTTTGGATTTTAATTTTTTATTTAACTGGTTATGTATCTTTAGCGTCTATTTTTAGTGTTTTTATATGTTTTTTTATTACATTTTTTATTTCTAAAAGTAAAATTGAAGTATTTTTTATTTTTTTTATTGGTTTGTTAATAATTTATAAGCATAAAAATAATATTGTTTTATTAATTAATGGTCATGAGAATAAGATTAACTTATTAGATATATTTTTAAATAGAAATAAATTAAAATAAATAAGATTTTAGTTTTCTTTATTGTTATTGGCATATTATTGTCATGTAATAATGAATATTATATATTAAATTAATGATGAAGTTATCAAGTGTAGCAAAATTATTTGGTTATTCTTATAAAGAATTTTTAGTAATTAAAAATGTTACTATTGATAGTAGAACAGTAAGTTTTGGGTCTTTGTTTATTGCAATAAAAGGAAAAAATTTTGATGGTAATGATTATATTAAAGAAGCTATAAAAAATGGTGCATGTGCTGTTATATGTGAAAAATTGGATAATGAGATAATTAATAAAAAAGTACCACAATTTAAGGTAAATAATACATTGAATGCTTTAAAAATATTGGCTATTTACTATAGAAAATTAATATCTTGTAAAACTATTGGAGTAACTGGTAGTAATGGAAAAACAACTGTAAAAGAAATGATTTCTTTAATTTTACCTAAACCATCTTTTTCTAGTAAAGGTAATTTAAATAATTATATTGGAGTTCCAATCAGTGTATTAAGTTTGAAATTTTATCATTCTTATGCGGTTTTTGAGTTAGGAGCTTCTAATATAGGAGAAATTAGTTATTTGTCTAAAATAGTAAAACCAGATATTTCTTTAGTTACTAATATTGCTCCTGCCCACCTTAAAGGGTTTGGTAACATATATAATGTAGCAAAAACTAAAGGAGAAATTTATAAATCATTAGATTTAATTAATGGTGTAGCTATTTTAAATAGAGAGGAATATTATAGTTTTGTTTGGAGACAGTTTTTGTTAAATAAAAGAATATTATATTTTTCTCATATTAGATGTTCCGATGTTTATGCTAAAAATATCAAAATAGATAATTATGGTTATACTGAGTTTACTTTAGTTTTACCTGTTGGTTATAGTAATGTAAAATTAAAAGTTCCTGGTAGGCATTCTGTAATTAATGCTGTAGCTGCTGCAGCTTGTTGTTATGCTTTAGGGATTTCTTTATTTGAAATAGTGAATGGTTTAGAGAAATTTAGAGGTGTCCCTGGTAGAATGATGTTTTTAAAAGGGAAAAAAGATTCTTTAATTATTGATGATACTTATAATGCTAATTTATATTCTGTTTTAGTAGCAATAGATATGCTTTGTAAGGTAAAAAGAAGAAAAAAAATTTTGGTATTAGGTGATTTATGTGAGCTTGGATGTTTTTCGAAAAATCATCATAAAATTATAGGGTATATAGCTAGGTATTATAATATTAGTTTATTATTTACTTTAGGGATGAATACTGTATATTCTAATATTATTTTTTATAATATGAATATTAAAAGACATTATATATGTAAAGAAAAATTAATTTATGATTTATTTTATTATCTTGATAAAGATACTGTCATTTTAGTAAAAGGTTCTAGAAGTTTTTTTATGGAAGATGTAGTGCAAGAATTATTGATTAAATAATAATATGTAAAAAAGTATTATTTTTATTTATAGTTTATTCATTACAGTTGGTAGAATAATTCATGTTTTATTGGTTAGTATATTTTTTTATAAAAAAAAAGTATTATTATATTTTATATTCACCTAAGTTTTTAATGTTACGTTCAATATTATCTGGTATAACTGCTTTTTTATTTTGTTTGTTTTTTGGTAATCTAATAATTAGATATTTAAAAAAATTTAATATTAGACAAATTCTTAGATGTACTAAGCATAGTGATAATTTATTAAAGAGAAATACTCCTACTATGGGAGGTATTTTAATTATATTTTCTATTTGTTTTAGTTGTTTGATATGGGGAGATTTATATCAATCTAATTTATGGATAGCAATATTTGTTATTGTATGTTTTGGTATAGTAGGAGTTGTGGATGATTATTTAAAACTTATATATAAGGATCATGGTGGATTGTCAGTTTGTTATAAATATTTTTTTGAATCATTAATTGTAATTAGTGTTTTAATATATCTTTATTTTAATTCTTCTAATAATATACAAACTCGACTGATTATACCATTATTTAATGGTATATGTATTGATATTGGACCTATTTTTCTTTTATTAGATTATATTGTAATTATGGGAAGTAGTAATGCAGTAAATTTAACTGATGGTTTAGATGGATTGGTTATATTTCCTATTATTACTAATATTGGATTTTTATGTTTGCTTATTTATATGATTTCTGGAATAGGTAGTATTTATTATTGTAATATTCCAATTCTTTTTAATATAAAAGAATTAGTAGTTTTTTGTTTTTCTATTATTGGATCTGTATTAGGTTTTCTTTGGTACAATTGTTATCCTGCTCAAATTTTTATGGGGGATACTGGATCTTTGGCGATTGGATCTGCTTTAGGTATTATTTCTGTAATTGGAAGGCAGGAGTTTTTTTTAATGATTACAGGTGGAGTATTTATTTTGGAAACGATGTCAGTAATATTTCAAGTGTTATATTTTAAATATACTAAGGGTCGTAGATTGTTTAATATGACTCCATTACATCATCATTTCGAATTAAAAGGTTTACATGAATCTAAAATTATTGTTAGATTTTGGATTGTAAATATAGTGTTTATGTTTATTGGTTTATTTATATTAATTATTTCTTTAATATAAATTAAAGAAACGTTTATAGATATAATATATATTATGTTTTATTTAGTTGCTGGATTAGGAAAGACAGGGTTATCTGTTTCTCGGTATTTATGGAGTAGAAATAAAAGTTTTATTGTGTTTAATACTTATAAAGATACTAGAAGATTATCAATTTTTATTAAAAATTTTCCAAATATTAAGATATATGTAGGAAGCATTCCAGTGTTTATTTATAAGAAAGTTAAAGCAGTTATTTTAAGTCCTGGAATTTGTTTAAATGAAGATTTTGTTAGAAAAGCTGTTGATTTAAATATTCCGATTTTTGGAGATATAGAGTATTTAATAAGAGAAATAAAATTTTCTTCTAGAATTATAGCTGTGACTGGGACCAATGGTAAGTCTACAGTTGTAACTTTATTAGGAGAGATGATTAAGTTTTATGGTTTATCTGTTATTGTAGCTGGAAATATTGGTTTACCTGTTTTTGATGTGTTATTGAAGAACAATATATATGATATATGGATTCTTGAATTATCTAGTTTTCAGTTAAATTTGATTAAATCTTTAAAACCTTTTATTGCTACGATTTTAAATATTTCTCCGGATCATTTAGATAGACATTTAGATTTATTTTCTTATATAGATATTAAACAACGTATTTATAAAAATGCTGATTATGTACTTTATAATAGAGATGATTTTAATACTTTTCCGAAAAAATTTTTTTCTTGCGATAAAAAGTATAGTTTTTCTTTAGAAAAACCAAATTCATTTAGAGAGTGGGGTATTTTAACAATTGATAATATTAGTTATATATCTAATGGTAGTGAGATACTGTTAAATATTAAAGATATTAATATTAAAGGTAGGCAAAATTGTCAAAATGCCTTGGCTGCTTGTGCGTTAGCAACTCATGTAGGTATAGATAAAAATAGTATAATTACTGTGTTAAAATCATATAGTGGATTGCCTTATAGATGTCAATGGATTTATTCTTCAAACGGAATTAAATGGATTAATGATTCTAAATCCACCAATATAGGTGCGACTATTTCTGCAATTTTAAGTGTAAATCCATTAGTAGTTGGAAAAATTATATTAATCATTGGTGGAGATAGTAAGAATGCTGATTTTTCTATTTTATGTGAATATGTAAGAAAGTATGTTCGGGTAATTGTTACTATGGGAAAGGATGCAAATAAAATAAAATCAGTATTTTTAGGTATTGTACCAATATATTTAGTTTTTTCTTTGAAAAAAGCAATGTTTGTAGCTAAATCTAAAGCGAAATTTGGAGATGCAATTCTTTTTTCTCCAGCGTGTTCTAGTTTAGATATGTTTCGTGATTTTAATCATAGGGGAGAAATTTTCAATAAATTATTAATTAAAATTTAATATTTTTATTATTTGTGAAATAAGTTTATATAATAATTTTATGTTGTATTTTATTTTGTTTTTTTAGATGTTTTAATTTTTATAAAAAGTTTTTATTTATTAAAATAAATAGTATTTGTAAATAAAGGTTTTTTATTTGATTAGGAATATTATAATTTAATAATTATTACTGATGTTTTAATTTTGTTTTATTTAAGAATGGTTAATAATAGTAATGTACAATCAAGAATTACGATATTATAGAGAAGAAGAGTATTTTGATAATATAAATTTTTTTAAATATAAAAATATTCATTTTATTGGTATTGGTGGAATTGGTATGTCTGGTATTGCTAAAATTCTTTATGAAAAAGGATATAATATTACTGGTTCTGATCTTGAAGATAATTATCTTATACATTCTTTAAGGTTATTAGGAATTAAAATTAATATAGGTCATAAAGCGGTTAATGTATTAAAAAGTGATTTAGTTATTAAATCATCTGCTATTTCTATGGAAAATGTTGAAATTAAATTTGCAATAAAACATGGAATTCCTATTGTTTCTAGGGGATTAATGCTTGCGAAATTATTGTATTTTTATTATGGAATTATAATATCGGGTTCTCATGGAAAAACTACTACTTCTGGTTTAATTGTTAGTATATTTATTGAATATAATATAGATATTAATTTTATAATTGGTGGTATATTAAATGTTTTAAATCTTAATGCAAAATCAGGTAAATCTAAATATTTTATTGCAGAAGCGGATGAAAGTGATGCATCTTTTTTATTTTTAAAACCAGATATAGTTGTTGTGACAAATATTGAGAGAGAGCATTTAGATAATTATTCAAATAATTTTAATAATTTAAGTAATGCTTTTATAAATTTTATTAATAATGTTTCATGTTATGGTTTATCTGTTATTTGTATAGATAATAAAGAAATTAATAGGAAATTACTAAAAATAAATGGATATATAAGAACTTATGGATTTTCTAAAGATGCTGATTATAGAGCATGTGATTGGGTTCAAATAGGATTGTTAAGTTATTTTGTAGTTCATAGACCAAAGCCTTTTTGTTCTTTAAGAGTAAAAGTTATTTTACCTGGTAGGCATAATGTTTTAAATGTTTTAGCTGCTATTGCTGTTTCTACGGAAATTGGTATTAATGATCAGTGTATTATTAATGGGTTGTTAAAATTTAAAGGAGTAAACAGACGTTTTCATATTCTTGGTAAATGTTTTTTTAAAAAAGGAGAAGCACTTGTAATTAGTGATTATGGCCATCATCCTAATGAGATTTTATCTACTATTAATACAATACGTTCTGTTTGGCCTAATAAAAGATTGATTCATGTATTTCAACCTCATCGTTATACTAGATTAAAACTATTATTTGCAGAATTTGTTAATGTTTTAGCGTTATCAGAAGAATTGTTTTTATTGAATGTATTTGGTTTAGATAAAAATTTTATTAATGGTGTAGATAGTAGAATTTTACTAAATAAGATAAGACAACGTTTTTTTAATTGTAAAGTTACATTAATAAATAATGATGAAATATTTTTATATTTAAATTTATCTGTTAATAATGGAGATATTATTTTAATGCAGGGTGCTGGAAATATTCATTATTTAGCTTTAAGTTTATTAAATTTATATAAATAATTGATATGATTAATAGTTACTATAATAATTTTCCATTTTATGGAAAATTGTTTATTGATATAAGTTTATCTCAATTTACTACATTTAAAATAGGTGGTAAAGCTAGCAGATTGTATAAGCCAATTAATATTTATGATTTAGTTATTTTTTTAAAAAATTTATCTTTAAATGAACCGTTGTTATGGATAGGATCTGGAAGTAATATTCTTATTCATGATAATGATTTTTTAGGAACAGTTATTGTTACAAAAAAATGTTTAAATAATATTTTTTTATTAAAAAATAAATATGTATATGTTGAAGCTGGAGTTTCTTGTATGAAATTAGTTTCATTTTGTGTGAAGCAGAATTTTTCTGGTATAGAGTTTTTATCTGGTATACCTGGTACAATAGGTGGAGCATTAAATATGAATGCTGGGTGTTTTAATCAAAACATATGGTCTTTTGTAGTATCTGTAGAAATTCTTAATCGAAATGGTATACGTTATATTCGTTATCCATCAGATTTTATAATTTCGTATCGTTGTATCACTGGATTAAAAGAAGATGAATGGTTTATTTCTGCAATTTTTAGTTTTTCAAAGGAAAAAAAAAAAAAATTAATTAGTAAAATTAAAAGATTTTTATCTTACAAAAGAAAAGTTCAACCAATTACAGAGTATAATTGTGGTTCTGTATTTAAAAATCCTAGTAATGATATTACTGCTGGTTATTTAATTGAGTCATGTAATTTAAAAGGAAAAAAAATTGGTGGAGCAATGATTTCAAGTAAGCATGCTAATTTTATTATAAATTATAATGGTAATGCTTCGTTTAAAGATGTTAAAAAATTAATAAATATTATTAAATATACTGTATGGAAGAAAAAAAGTATTAAATTAGAAACCGAAGTTCATATTTTGGATAATAAATAAAATGAGTTCTTTAATTTTAAAAGTTATTTTAATTTATGGTGGAAAATCTGTAGAACATGAAATTTCTTTATTTTCTGCTGCTTCAGTATTATCAAATTTAAATAGGGAAAAATATGAAATTATACCTGTGGCTATAGATAAAACAGGGTGTTTTTTTGTTAATGATTATAATGAGTTATTAAAATTTAAAGATAAACTTCCAGTTAAAACATTTAAATCAAAAGTTTTATCTAGTTTTATGAAAAATGGAAATTTATTTATTGATGCAGATGTTGTTTTTCCTATTATTCATGGCTCATTTTATGAAGATGGTTCGTTACAAGGTTTATTGGAGTTGTCTGGAGTGGCTTATGTTGGTAGTAATGTTAAATCTTCATCAATTAGTATGGATAAAGATTTAACAAGACGTATTGTATGTGATAATGTAATAAAGTGTGCTCGTTATAAGGTTATTTCTTTTCGTACAAATTTAAGAGAACGCGTTATATTATGTAAAAAATTAATTAGTGAGTTGAATTTTCCTTTATTTGTTAAACCATGTTCATTGGGGTCTAGTATAGGTGTTAAAAAAGTAGAAAATTTTGATCAACTAATTTTTGCTATTAATAATGCATTCAATTATGATGAAAATGTGATAATAGAGGAATATATTTTTGGAAGAGAAATAGAAATTGCTGTTTTAGAAAATAGATTTTCTATTAATCCAATTGTAAGTGTACCTGGAGAAATTTATGTTAATCATCCTGATGGTTTTTATTCTTATTCTGCAAAGTATTTAGATACTGATCATATTAGGTTGTGTATTCCTGCTAATTTAAATTATAA
Source organism: Candidatus Legionella polyplacis (assembly GCF_002776555.1). Lineage (GTDB taxonomy): Bacteria > Pseudomonadota > Gammaproteobacteria > Legionellales > Legionellaceae > Legionella_E > Legionella_E polyplacis. The sequence continues at coordinate 179,364 of NZ_CP021497.1, read as the reverse complement.
ATTGATAAAAAAAATACAATATTTTGCTAAGAAGATTTTTGTTCGTTTAAAATGTAATGGAATGGCTCGCATTGATTTTTTTATAACAAATAAAAATGAAGAAATTTATTTTAATGAAATTAATACTATACCTGGATTTACAAAGGTTAGTATGTATCCAAAAATGTGGGAAATGAGTGGTTTATGTTACACAAAATTACTTGATGAATTGATTAAACTTGCAATTATTAAGAAAAATAATTCTAATAGATTAATTAGGAGTTAAAATTTAATTATTTATTAAATTATTTTAATTTTTATTAATAAATTAAGATTTATATCTTATATAAATTTTGTTTTTTTGTATAAAATATTTTTAGTGTTTTTTAAGTTTAAATTAAGTTATGATTAATAGAGAAATAATGTTTATTGGTAAAAATATTTTGTTTTTTTTTAAATAGTTATTTGTTTTCATATTTATTGAATATGTTAAGTTTATATTATTAAAGTTAATATTATTAATTTTTTCATTTAAAGGAGGAAGAAATTGTTTGAATTAATGGAATCAAAAAAGGATAACATAATTATTAAAGTTATAGGAATAGGTGGTGGTGGTGGAAATGCTGTAAGTTATATGGTTAATAAAAATTTTAATAAGAATAATATAGAATTTATTTATGCCAATACAGATAAGCAAGCTTTAAAGAATTCTAATGTAAAGATTCAAATTCAATTGGGAGAAACTTTGTCAAATGGTTTTGGTGCTGGATCAAATCCTAATCTTGGTAGAGAATCAGCAAATGAAAGTAAAGATAAAATTAAGGAAATTTTGTTTGGAGCAGATATGCTATTTATTACTGCTGGAATGGGTGGTGGAACTGGAACTGGTGCATCTCCTGTATTTGCTCAAATATCTAAGGAGTTAGGAATTTTAACTGTTGCTGTTGTTACTAAGCCTTTTTTATTTGAAGGCAAACAGAGATCTTTAATTGCTGAAGATGGAATTTATCAATTAAGTAAATATGTTGATTCGTTAATCGTTATACCAAATAGTAGATTAGTTACGGTTCTTGGAAAAAAAATTACTTTGGTTAATGCCTTTAAAGTTGTTAATGATATTTTATTTCGAGCAGTTAAGGGTATTTCTGATTTAATTGTTAAGCCTGGATTGATTAATGTTGATTTTGCTGATATTCGTACTGTTATGTCTAAAACTGGTATAGCAATGATAGGTACTGGAAGTGCTTTTGGCGATGATAGAGCTTGTAGAGCAGCAGAATCAGCTATTTCTTCTCCTTTTCTTGAAGGTATAAATCTTTCAGGTGCTCGTGGAATATTAGTAAATATTACTTCTAATGAAAGTATATCTGTTGGTGAGTTTCAAGAAGTTGGTGATATAGTAAGAGAATTTATTCTTGATGATGCAACTGTGATAATTGGTTCTGTCATTGATGAAACAGTAAAAGAAAAAATTATGGTGACAGTTATAATTACTGGTCTTAATAATTGTTTTTATATAGATAAAAATCAACATAATAATATGTTATTAAATTTTTCGAGAAAAAGTTTTATTGTTCCATCTAGGAATAATAGTAGTATTTTTGAGTTTTGTAAATTAGATAATTCTTTAATGTCTAAGTTTAAAAAAAATAATTTACGTGAGGCAACAAAATTAAATGGGGATTTAATTTCTAATGAAAGAGATTCTTTAGATATTCCGAATTTTTTAAGAAAAAAAGATGAGAAATTAGAATAGGATTAAAATGTGTTGTACAAAATATACAGTAATATTTAATGTGAGATTAATTTTTATAAGTAAAAATACTTAATTATGTTTAAATTATATGTGCATTAAAAGTTTAGTATATATTAAGAGAAAAATATTGTTTGTTTTTTTAAGTATTAATTGTTAATAGTAAAATTTTAATTATTGAATATTTATTTAATTAAAGTAAGTTATTATATTTTTAAATATTTTTTAGAAAATAAATTACTTTTAGTTTTTTTTTCATATTTAAAGATAGTAAATATTCATAAGTTTATATAATAGAGATAAGAATTATTATATGACTGTTAGAGATATAATGTATTTTATTAAAAATGATGAACAGTTAAGAAGAATTTCTAAGCCAATTTTAGATTTTGATGATTCTTTACAGGTTTTAATTGAAGATATGTTTGAGACTATGTATAAATTTAATGGAATTGGTTTATCTGCACCTCAAGTTGGAGAGAATGTTAGGTTGTTTGTTGTAGATATTTTCAAAGAAAAAGGTAATAAGTTTGTATTAATTAATCCTGAAATTATTGAATCTAAAGGTATAACAAATTCTTATGAAGGTTGTTTATCTATTCCTGGTATTCATGCGTGGATTGTTAGATCTAAAGAGATAACTGTTCGTGCATTAGATCGATTTGGTGTTTCTTTTGAAAAAAGTGTTGATGGTTTATTGGCAGAATGTTTTCAACATGAAATTGATCATTTGGATGGGAAATTGTTTATAGATTTTCTTTCTCCATTAAGGCAATATTTTTTGAAAAAGAAAATAAAAAAAATAATAAAAAATAGTGAAAAACATTTTTGATAATATAATTTTAATTGTAAGGATTATTTTTGAGAATTATTTTTGCTGCTACTGGTAATTTTGCTTTGCCTTGTATAAAGCTTATACATAGATCGGATATTTTTAAAATAGTTGGAATATACACTCAACCAGATAATTATTCAGGGAGAGGTAGAAAATTGAAAATGTCTGATATTAAAAAATGGGCTTTAGAATATCAATATCCTATATATCAACCAAAGAATTTTAAAGATCATTTAGTTATTGATGAAATGAAGAATTTAAATTCTGATATATTGATAGTATCAGCGTATGGCAATATTCTTCCTTCAGAAGTTTTAAGTATACCTACTTTTGGTTGTATCAATATTCATCCATCTTTATTACCTAGATGGAGAGGTGCTTCTCCTATAGAATATGCTTTATTGCATGGAGATAAAAAATCTGGTGTTACATTTATAAAAATGGATTCAGGCATAGATACTGGTGATATTTTATATAAAAAATGTTGTCCAATTTTTTTAGAAGATACTGCTTATTCTTTAGGAATTCGTTTGTCTAAATTAGCAGAATCAATGTTATTGAATGTTCTTAATCTTTTAATAAAAAAAGAAATAGTTATAAAAAAACAGAATAAATGTCAAGTAACTTATGCTAGGAAGATAAAAAAAAGTGATGCAGTAATTAATTGGAATAAATCAGCTTTGGAAATTAAAAATAAGATTAGAGCGTTAAATCCAAAGCCTGTAGCACATACTTATGCTATATTGTATAATAATAAGATTAATATAGATTATAAATTATTAATAAAAATTTATTGTGCAGATGTCAATAATTTAATGTTGATATATGGTAAAAAACCGGGTACCATTCTTGCAATCAATAGAAGGTGGATAGAAGTTTGTACGGGTTTTGGTAGTTTATTAATAAAAGAATTACAATTTCCTGGATCTAAAGTAATGAAAGTAAGTAGTTGGTTAAATTCTAATCGTTTTAAACTTTGTATAGATTTGGTTTTGGGATGAATGATTTTAGACTAGAATCATATCTAGTGTTATTAAAAGTTTTAAAGAATAAAGTAACACTTAATTTTTTGATTAAAAATAAAAAAATTTCTTCTTTATCTAAAGAAATTTGTTTTGGTGTATGTAGAGAATATTACAGGTTAAATATTTTAATTAATATTTTTTTAAGAAAACGTATTAGATTTATAGAGGTTTTAATTGTATTATTAATAGGTATATATCAATTACGATATATGAAGAGAGTATCTAATTATATTGTAATAAAAGAAAGTTTGTTTTTATTAGATGTAATAAATAAATCATGGGCAAAAAGTTTGGTAAATGCTATATTAAGGCAATATTGTCTTTATGTAGATAAATTGTATTTGGAAAACAATAATGATTTTATTTTTAATCATCCGAATTGGTATATACAAGAAATACAAAAGGATTGGCCGTTAAATTGGGTTCAGATTTTGAAAGCAAATGACTGTCATCCTCCAATGAGTTTACGTGTTAATAAAATTTTTATTAGTAGGGAAAAGTACTTATTTTTTTTAAAAAAAAAAAATATAGATGGTTTTCCTCACATATATTCTTCAGTTGGTATTACTTTAAGTAAAGCTTGTAGTATTAAAGATTTACCTTATTTTCAAAGAGGATATGTTTCGGTGCAAGATGAATCTGCACAAATAGTTATTTCTTTATTGTCTTTAAAACCTGGTTTAAGAGTGCTTGATGCTTGTTGTGCTCCAGGAGGAAAGCTTAGTCATATTTTAGAAACTGAATCAAGATTATTAAGTTGTGTAGCAGTTGATTGTAATCAGAAACGTTTGAATAAAGTTAAAGAAAATTTATTACGTTTGCAATTGAAGGCTACTTTGATAAAAGGAAATATATTAAATCCAAAGGATTGGTGGGATGGTAAGTGTTTTGATCGTATTCTTTTGGATGTTCCATGTTCTGCTACAGGTGTTATTCGTAGATGTCCTGATGTAAAAATATTACGTACAAAGAAAGAAGTATTATTTATGAGTTCTTTACAAAAATGTTTTTTAAAAACTTTATGGCCTTTACTTGGTTTTAATGGGATATTAGTGTATGTTACGTGTTCAGTTTTGAAAAAAGAAAATGAAGAAGTAATTAAAGATTTTTTAGAGAATAATAAAGATTGTGTACTTTGTAAGAAAGATGTTTTTTGCGGTATAGATACTGGATATGGTTTACAGATTTTACCTGGGATTAATAATCAAGATGGATTTTTTTATAGTGTTTTAAAAAAAAGGAATAATTAAATATTTTTATTGTTAAAATAATTTTTTATTAGTATTAAGATTGGATAATTTATTATTATTTATCTATATCTAAAAAAGTAATATTGATATTAAATTTTATATTATTTTTATTTTATTCTACAAATATATTCTTTTGTTCTTGTATCAACTTTTATAAAATCTCCTTTTTGTATGAAGTTAGGTACACGTATTTTTAATCCTGTTTCTAGTATTGCTATTTTATTTCCGTTTTTTGATATTTGATTTTTAAAATTTGGATTAGTTTCTATTACGAAAAAATTTATAAAGTTAGGAGCAATAATATGTATCGGATTTTTATTCCATAATGTTAAAGTGTATATTTCTTCTTCTTTAAGCCAAATTTTTATGTTAGATATATCATTTTTTTTTAATTCATATTGTTCAAAATTGTTAATGTTTATAAAATTCCATGTATGTAAATGTTGGTATAAATATTGTACATTAATGTCAACAATGTTAGCTGCTGGTAATTTTTCTCCAGCTTTATATGTGCGTTCAATAATTTGATTATTTTTTAGATTTCTAATTTTTATACGTACGAATGCTTGTCCTTTTCCTGGTTTTATAAAATGACTTTCTATGATAATATATGGATCATTGTCAACAATGATTTTTGTTCCAATTTTAAATTCATTGGTATGGTAATTAATCATAAAATTTAATTTTTTAATATGTTTTTTATTGTTAATATTTATAAAAGTTTACATATTATAGGATAACTTGATTTTGGAGAGATGGCAAAAAGTTTTATCAAGAAGTTTTTATAAAGTACAAGAATTATTAAAATTTCTATTACTTCCTGTTAATGTTGGAAATTTGGAAGCAGAAAAAAATTTTAAGACTAAAGTTCCTTTAAGTTTTGCGTTACGTATAAAAAAACGTAATTTTAAAGATCCTATTTTACTTCAAGTTTTAGCTGTTAAAAAAGAATTGAAGGAAAAATTAAATTATGTTAAAGATCCTTTAAAGGAAAAGAATATTAATGTTGAAAAAGGTCTTTTACATAAATATCATGGACGTGTTTTATTAATTTTAACAGGTTCTTGTGCAGTTAATTGTCGTTATTGTTTTAGAAAGTTTTTTTCTTATAAAAATAATACATTACAAACTGGAAGATGGGATTATGTATTGAATTATATAAATAAAAATTCTTCTATTAAGGAAGTTATATTAAGTGGTGGGGATCCATTGTTAGTGTCGAATAAAGTATTATTTAATTTATTTAATAAATTAAATGATATTGATCATTTGAAAATTATTAGAATTCATACTAGGATTCCTGTAGTTTTTCCAGAACGTATTGATAAAAATTTTTTAGATATACTTCATAAGGTTCGTTTACAAAAAGTTATTGTTTTACATATTAATCATCCTCAAGAGTTGGATAATTCTATTTTAAGTGTGTGTACATATTTAAAGAGCGTAGGTTGTTATTTGTATAATCAATCAGTTTTATTAAAAAATATTAATAATGATGTCAATATTTTAGTGAAATTAAGTTATTGTTTATTTTCTTTTGGAATTTTGCCGTATTATTTACATCTTTTAGATAAAGTTGAAGGAATTTCACATTTTGATGTTCATATAGATGAAGCAAAATGTATATATAGAGAATTGCAAAAAAAGTTACCTGGATATCTTGTTCCTAAATTAGTTTATGAAAATCCGGAATGCTTAAGTAAAATATTAATTTCATAAATTTTATATATATAAATTATCAGTTTTTTATGTTATTTTTATAAGTTTATAAGTTTATGTTTTGCTTTTATGAACTATAATCTTCTTTGTAAGAATATTAAAATGTGTAATATAGATTATATTTTATTTATATAAAAAATTTTTTTGGTAGATTGTGATTTGTAATATGAGTATATACAAAGATTTTTTTAATAGGTTGTAATATTAAATTTATTTTTTAAAAGTTTTTTTTTTAATAAAGATTTATTCTATAATTAAAAGAGTTTAAAAAATAATGTTTTATATATTTTAAAGAAACATTTTATTTATAATAAAAATAAATTTTATGATTAGTATGATTGCGGTTGTCGATAAAAGAGGAGCTTTAGGAAAAAATAATAGTTTATTATGTTATTTACCTGATGATCTTAAAATTTTTAAAAGAGTTACAATGGGATTGCCTGTGATAATGGGTAGAAATACATTTATTTCAATAGGAGAAAAACCATTAGTAGGAAGATTAAATTTAGTTTTAAGTAATAGAAATTTTAATTTTTATAAAAGTAAGTATGAAAAAAATAATGTTAAAATTTTAAGTTCTTTAGAAGATACATTAAATGTAGTAAAGGATTATAAAGAATCGGTAGTTATTGGTGGAGCAATGGTATATAGAAAATTTTTTCCATTTGTTTCAAAAATTTATTTAACTGTTATACATAATATTTTTAAAGCTGATGTTTATTTTCCTAAATTTAATATAAATAACTGGAAGATTAGTAGAAAAATATTAAAATTAAAAGATGATTTTAATCCATTTGATTTTACTTTTTATTGTTATGTAAAAAGATAATTGTAATTTATAATGGGATATAAGGTTTTATGTAAAAATGGAATTCATTAAATAAGTTATTTTTAAAAAAAATAATTAATAAGTATGTTATCAGTGGTAATATATTTTTTATATGAAAGATTTAGAATCTTCTTATATAAGATTTATTTTTAGTAATATATTTTTTTACATATATGGGTCTGTAGCTCATTTTGGTAGAGCACACCCCTGATAAGGGTGAGGTAAGTGGTTCAAATCCACTCAGACCCAAAATAATTTGTATAGTTTGTATATATTAATAGTCATTATAATGTTGATAATATTTTGTTGATTGGAGTTTTTAAAGTTTAATATTTTTTAGTTAAGTTAAATTTATAAAAAGTGAATTTTATTTTTTTGTGAAAAGTTTATAAATAATTAATAAAAATTGTGATGTTTAAAATAAAATTTTATGTTAGAATAAAGTATAATATTTTTATATTTTTTGTTATGCTGATATAGCTTAATTGGCAGAGCAACTGATTTGTAATCAGTAGGTTCCAGGTTCAATTCCTGGTGTCAGCATTATAGTTTTAATTCATTTATTATTTTTTTTAAAATGTTATTTATCTTATTTTTTAATAAATAGGAATTTTAATTATAAATTATACAAATTTTAATTGCTTTTGAATATTTTTGGAGGGGTTCCCGAGTGGTTAAAGGGATCAGACTGTAAATCTGACGACTTAATGTCTTCGAAGGTTCGAATCCTTCCTCCTCCATATTTAGTTTTATAATTTCTATTTAGATAGAAAATATAATATTAAAAATTTTTATATTATAAAAATGTATTTTTGCGGGCGTAATTCAATGGTAGAATCTTAGCCTTCCAAGCTAATAATGTGGGTTCGATTCCCATCGCCCGCTTTTGTTTATTACCATTTTGCCCACATAGCTTAGTGGTAGAGCGCTTCCTTGGTATGGAAGAGGTCGTTGGTTCGAGTCCAGTTGTGGGCATATATTTTGTTTTTTTTTAAGAATTCAGTATATGTTTTATTAAAGTTGAATTTTATTTTTATATTTTGATTTGATATGTATTATGAAATAGTAAAATTTTAATTATTTATATTTTATAAAATTTATTAATGTTAAATATTTATATTTAACAAAATATAAGGATAAGTATATTCATATTAATATTGTGAATTAAACATAAATTTTATTTATGATATTTTTATAATTTTAAATTTATATATTTTTAGAAATTTTTAGAACAAATAATAGTAAAATTATAAGTATAATTATTTATTATGTTATAATATAGGGGTATTATTTGTTTTTACAATATGAAAATTGGTTATTTAATTATATAGTTTATTTTTTTAATAAAAAATTTTATGTTTGTGAATAGGTCAGTAGCTCAAATAGGAAGAGTAACGGTCTCCAAAACCGTGGGTTGTGGGTTCGATTCCCTCCTGACCTGTATTTTAGTTATTTGAGAGTATGGTGAAATATTTAAATAAATTATTTAAAAGAAATATAAGAGTTTTATTATGGTTTTTTTGTTTTATTATAAATATAATGTTTTTTTATGCAATTTATGTAAATTATGCATTTTATATTAAATTAATGATAGGTTTTTTAAGTTTATTTTATACTATTTTAGTATGTATTTCTTCTATTCAGGGAAGGTTATTTTTTAAGTTTATTAAAGAAGCAAAAATTGAATTATACAAAGTTGTATGGCCGAACAGATCAGAAACATTTAAGTTAGTATTAGTTGTTATTGTTATTATTTTTTTTGCTGCTTTATTTTTTTGGTTTATAGATTCTATAATTATTTGGTTAGTTTCTAAGTTAATATATTTGGGTTGATGAAAATATAGTGAAAAATAGTGAAAATATTAAAAAATGGTATGTAGTACATGTATATTCTGGGTTTGAAAGATTAGTAATGAGGGAAATAAAATCTAAAATAAAACAATTTTGTTTGGAGGATAAAATAAGTAATGTTGTAGTTCCTTCTGAAGAAGTTGTTGAGATGCGATTTGGAAAAAAAAGAAGAAGTACACGCAAATTTTTTCCTGGATATGTGTTGGTTTATATGATTATGGAAGATAAGACGAGAAATGTTATTCGTGAAATTCCTAGAGTTTTAGGGTTTATTGGTGGAACAAGAAATTCTAGAGTAGGAATAGAAAAATGGCCAACTCCAATTTCTGATAAAGAGGTTGAGGTAGTTTTACAACGTATAGAAGATGGAGTTAGCAAACCTAAGCCAAAAGTATTATTTGAATCTGGTGAGCTTATTCGTATAAAAGATGGTCCTTTTATTGATTTTAATGGGGTAGTGGAAGAGGTTAATTACGAAAAAAGTCGTTTGAGGGTTGCTGTTTTAATATTTGGAAGATCTACACCTGTAGATTTAGAATTTAGTCAAGTTGAAAAAACTTAAATCGAGTTTTTTGCAATATAAATTTATTTTTTTTAATAAAAGTATTATACTATTTGATTAGTAGATTTTAAAGAGATTTAATTTTTTATTTTGGTTAATGTTAAAAGTATTTTTTGTTATTTTATTAGAATTTTATGTTTTTTTGTATGTTTAATTTTTAATTAATGGAAAATATTGTAATGCTTAAAAATATTGAATCAATAGTTAAGTTGCAAATACCTGCTGGAAAAGCGACTCCTGCTCCTCCTGTTGGTCCTGCTTTAGGTCAGCATAGGGTTAACATTGTTGAATTTTGTAAGAAATTTAATGAATCTACTAAAAGTATGAAATTGGGGTTAATTGTTCCTGTTGTAATTAAGGTTTATTCCGATCGCAGTTTTGATTATATGATCAAATCTCCCCCTGTGTCAATTCTTATTAAAGAAGAATTAGGTATAGATAAAGGTTCTGATTTATCTAATAGTAGGAAAGTTGGAAGTTTAAGTTATATTCAACTTAAAAAGATAGCTATTATAAAAATGAATGATTTGACAGCATCTAATTTACAATCTGCTATTAATTGTATAAAAGGAACAGCAAAAAGTATGGGAATAGATATAGAGAAGAATTTAAATTGAGTGATAGGAAAGATTCATAAAATTTATTATGACAAAGATAAGTAGAAAAAGAAAAGATATTAATAGATTGATTAACTATAATTCTTTATATAAAATAGACGATGCTATTGAGTTTCTTAAGAAATTTTCAAGTAAAAAATTTGAAGAGAGCGTAGATTTATCTATTAATTTAAATATAGATATTAAAAATCCTGAGCATTTTATTAAATCATCGATATATATGCCTAATGGTTTAGGAAAAATATTTCGTGTTGCTGTTTTTGCTCAAGGGGATAAATTGATTGAAGCTGAAAATGCAGGTGCTGATTTATCTGGATTTGAGGATTTGTTTAAAGAAATAAAAAATGGAAATTTAAATTTTGATATTGTTATTTCTACTCCGGATTCAATGAATTTAGTTAAAAGATTAGGCAAGATATTAGGTCCAAGGGGGTTAATGCCAAATATTAAAATGGGTACTATTACTAATGATGTAAGTAAAGCAGTTTTGAATGCAAAGTCTGGACAGGTTTATTATAAGACTGATAAATATGGTATAATTCATTGTAAAATTGGAAAAATTACTTTTTCTTGTAAAAAGTTATTAGAGAATATTAATGTGTTAATATTTGATTTAAAGAAAAATAAACCTATATCAGTCAAAGGTAATTTTTTTAAAAAAATATTTTTATCAACTACTATGGGTCCTAGTTTATCTATTGATATTAGTACTTTAATTAAATAAATATTTAAATATTTTAAGTATAAATTAATTTTTTTAAAATTTGGTTAATATCAAATTAGAGGTGTTTTTTTAAGTTTTTTGGAGATTAAAATTTATGTTATTAACTTTAGATAAAAAGAAAGATATTGTTAAAGAAATTGTTAAAGTTTTTTCTGAAGTTTTTTCAATTGCTTTAATAGATTTTTATAGCTTAAATTCGAATCAAATGAATGAATTACGATATAAAGCACGTAATACTAAGGTTTATGTACGTGTGGTTCGTAATACTTTATTGTATAGATCATTTCAAGAAATGAATTTAAGTAATTTAAATTTTAGTTTGGTAAATTCTACTTGTTTTATTTATTCAAAAACATCATATAAAGATGTAGCCGCATTATTGACAGAATTAATTAAAAAATTTGGAAAAATTAAAATTAAATTATTTATGGTTAATGGATTGGTTTATGGTTGTGAAAAATTAGATTTTTTTGCAAACCTTCCTAGTTATAAAGAAGCAATTATTAGTTTTTTACATTTAATAAAAGCTCCTATTAATAGAATTTTAAAGGTATTTTATTTAATTTTATTAAGATTATTTAAAATTTTATATTTAGTAAAAGACGTAAAAAAACGCAGTATTATAACCAAATAAAAAAAATAATATTTTTAGTCAACTATTAATAAATTTTATATTTTATGTTTGTTTTTAGCAAGGAGAATTAAATATGACAATATCAAAAGATGAAATTCTTGAAGCAATATCTAATATGTCTGTAATGGATGTAATGGATTTAATTCATGCTATGGAAAAGAAATTTGATATTTCTTCTTCTTCTATAGTTTCTGTATCAGACAGATTAAAAGAAGAAGGAAAAACTGAAGTTGTAGAGAAAAAAACTATGTTTGATGTTGTTATGACTAGTTTTGGATCTAATAAAATTTCTGTTATTAAAGTTATTAGGGAAATTACAGGTCTTGGTTTAAGAGAAGCTAAAGATTTGGTAGAAAAAATTCCTGTTGTTGTAAAGAATAATTTATCTAACGATGAATCTTTAGATATTAAACAAAAATTAGAAGATGTTGGAGCTTCTGTCGAAATAAAGTAGTGTTATTTTGTATTAATAGTTTATTTGATTTATATTTGAATATTTTATATTTTGTATTTTTAAGAGGTGTTTTTATATGATGGAATCCAAAAATTTTGGTTTTTTATTTTCGAAAGAAGAAAATAAAGTTAAATATTCTTATTCTGAAAAAAAAAGATTTAGAAAGAGTTTTGCAAAGCAATTTGATATGTTGGATATTCCTCATTTACTTGATATTCAGATAAAATCTTATAAAGATTTTTTACAAATGGATAAATCTGTTGATCAATTAAAAAATACAGGTTTACATGCTGCTTTTTTATCAGTGTTTCCGATTGATAGTTATTCAGGAAATATAAGATTAGAATATATTAGTTATAAGTTAGGTGAACCTAATTTTAATGTTTATGAGTGTAAATCTCGCGGATTAACTTATTCTTCACCTTTAAGAGTACGGATAAGATTGATTATATTTGATAAAGATATTTCTAATAATAATAATAAAAATATTAAAGATATTAGAGAGCAAGATGTTTTTATGGGAGATATACCATTAATGACAGATGTTGGTACATTCGTAATTAATGGAACAGAGAGGGTCGTTGTGTCTCAACTTCATAGATCTCCTGGAGTTATTTTTGAACATGATAAAGGAAAAACTCATTCTTCAGGGAAAATATTATATTCTGCTCGTATTATTCCTTATCGTGGTTCTTGGTTAGATTTTGAATTTGATCCTAAAGATTGTCTTTTTGTTAGAATTGATAGAAGAAGAAAATTTCCTGTTACAGTGTTACTAAAGGCGTTAGGCTATAATAGTAAAGATATATTAAAAGAGTTTTTTAAATTTATTATTTGCGAATATAAAAATAATGTATTTTATATACATTTAATGCCTAAATGGTTGAAAGGAGAAATTGCATTTTTTGATATTACGGTTCCTGGAACTGATAATATCATTATAAGAAGTGGTTGTCGCATTACGGATAAACATATTAAAGTTATGGAAGAGTATGATATTAAATGTTTAGTAGTTCCTAAAGAATATTTGTTAGGAAAGATTTTGGCTGATGTTGTTGTTAATGTTTCTAAAAAAGATGAAATATTGGCTATGCCCAATGATGAGATAACAATAGATTTGTTAAATAAAATTATAGAATCTAATATATGTAGTTTTAGTATTTTATATATAAATGATTTAGATCATGGACCATATATTTCTGATACGTTAAAAATTGATACAACTTATAGTCAGTCTGAAGCATTAGTTGAAATTTATCGTATGATGAGACCTGGAGAACCACCAACAAAAGAGTCTGCTGAATCTTTATTTAAAAATCTTTTTTTTGTTGAAGATAGATACGATTTGTCCTTAGTTGGCCGTATGAAGTTTAATCGACGTTTAGGAAAAAAAAGTAATTTAGGATTAAATACTTTAACTAAGGAAGATATTTTATTAGTTATTAAAACTCTTATAGATATTAGAAATGGAATTGGAATGGTTGATGACATTGATCATTTAGGAAATCGTAGAGTAAGAAGTGTTGGAGAGATGACTGAAAATCAGTTTCGTATAGGGTTAATAAGAGTAGAAAGATCGATTAGAGAGCGTTTAGGATTGATAGATATTGATAACGTTATGCCTCAAGATTTAATTAATGCCAAACCGATATCTGCTACAATTAAAGAATTTTATGGTTCTAGTCAATTGTCTCAATTTATGGATCAGGTTAATCCGTTATCTGGAATAACACATAAACGTCGTGTTTCTGCTTTAGGTCCAGGGGGGTTGACCAGAGAAAGAGCTGGATTTGAAGTAAGAGATGTTCATACTACTCATTATGGTAGAGTTTGTCCGATTGAAACTCCAGAAGGTCCGAATATTGGTCTAATTAATTCTTTATCAGTGTATGCTAGAATTAATGATTATGGATTTATTGAAACTCCTTGTAGAAAAATTGTTAATGGTTATGTAACCAATAGAATTGAATATTTATCAGCAATTGAGGAAGTAGATCAATATATTGCGCAGTCTAACATAGAAATTAATAAAGATGGTTATATAATTTCAGATTTAGTTCCTTGTAGACATAGAAATGAGTTTTTGTTGTCTCATAGAGATAAGATAAATTATATGGATGTATCACCAAAACAAATTGTATCTGTAGCGGCTTCTCTTATTCCTTTTTTGGAACATGATGATGCAAATAGAGCTTTAATGGGTTCTAATATGCAAAGACAGGCTGTTCCTACAATACAATCAGAAAAACCTTTGATAGGTACAGGGATGGAAAGGATAGTAGCTTCTGATTCCGGAGTTTCCATCGTTGCAATGAGAAGTGGGATAGTTGATTTGGTTGATTCTTCTCGTATTGTTATTAGAGTAGATGATAGTGAAATTCCCTTAGAAGATTCAGGTGTAGATATTTATAATTTAGTTAAATATTCTAGATCAAATCAAGATACTTGTATTAATCAAAGACCTATTGTTTTTAAAGGTGATTATATTAAAAAAGGGGATATTATAGCGGATGGTCCTTGTACTGATATGGGTGAACTTGCTTTGGGTCAAAATTTATTGGTAGCTTTTATGCCTTGGAATGGATATAATTTTGAGGATTCTATATTGATTTCTGAACGTATAGTACATGAAGATAGGTTTACTTCAATTCATATAGAAGAGTTATCGTGCATAGCTCGTGATACAAAATTAGGAATAGAAGAAATTACTTCTGATATACCTAATATTGGTGATTTTGCACTGTCTAGATTAGATGAGTCTGGAATAGTTTATGTTGGAGCAGAAGTTAGTGCTGGAGATATATTAGTTGGGAAGGTTACTCCAAAAGGAGAATCTCAAATTACTCCAGAAGAGAAATTATTAAGGGCAATTTTTGGTGAGAAAGCTTCTGATGTGAAAGATACATCTTTAAGAGTTCCATCTGGGATGAGTGGGACTGTTATTGATGTTCAAATTTTTACAAGGGATGGCATGCAAAAAGATTTGAGATCGAAAATTATTGAAGAAGAGCAGTTAATGAAAGTTAGAAAAAATTTGAATGATGAGAAAAGGATTAGAGAAGAAAATATATATAGTAGGATATATAATTTATTAATTAATAATAAAGTAGTTTCTGCTCCTGGAATTCAATCAGGTGTTGAGATTAATTCTGTTCATTTAAGTAGCATTAGTAGAGAGAATTGGATTAATATTATAGTAGATAATTTAGAGGTTAATAAGCAAATTGAAAATCTTTTTAAACAATTATCTCTTTTAGATAAAGAAATAGAGAATCGTTTTTGTAAAAGCAGAAAAAAAATTATACAAGGAGATGATTTAGCTCCAGGAATATTGAAGATTGTTAAAGTTTATTTGGCAGTAAAACGAAGAGTTCAGCCTGGAGATAAAATGGCTGGAAGACATGGAAATAAAGGAGTTATATCAATTGTTGTTCCAGTTGAGGATATGCCATATATGGAAGATGGTACTCCTGTAGATATTATATTAAATCCACTAGGAGTTCCTTCTAGAATGAATATTGGACAAGTTTTAGAAACTCATCTTGGATTTGCTTCTAAATTTATTGGAAAAAAAATTTCTGATCTTCTTGATAAAGGTTGTTCTTTAGATGTTTTAAGAAATTTTTTGAATCAAGTATATAATAAACATAATAGGAAACCTATTAATTTAGATGAATTAGATGACAATCAGATATTGATTTTAGCAAATAATTTGAGAAATGGGTTGCCTATGGCTACTCCTGTTTTTGATGGAGCTACTGAGGATGAAATTAAATATATGTTAAATTTAGCTGGTTTGCCTTCTAATGGAAAAGTTATTCTTTATGATGGAAGAACTGGTAGAGCTTTTGATAATCCAGTTACAGTTGGCTATATGTATATATTAAAATTAAATCATTTAGTTGATGATAAGATGCATGCTCGTTCTACTGGGTCGTATAGTTTGGTTACACAG
This sequence comes from Candidatus Legionella polyplacis, assembly GCF_002776555.1. Taxonomy (GTDB): domain Bacteria; phylum Pseudomonadota; class Gammaproteobacteria; order Legionellales; family Legionellaceae; genus Legionella_E; species Legionella_E polyplacis. The sequence continues at coordinate 163,177 of NZ_CP021497.1, read as the reverse complement.
CAACCTTTAGGAGGTAAAGCTCAGTTTGGAGGACAACGTTTCGGAGAAATGGAAGTGTGGGCTTTAGAAGCATATGGTGCAGCTTATTCTTTACAAGAGATGCTTACAGTAAAATCAGATGATGTTTATGGTAGAACTAGAATATATAAAAATATTGTTGATGGAAATCATTATATGGATCCTGGAATGCCTGAGTCATTTAATGTGTTATTGAAGGAAATTAGAGCTTTAGGTATTGATATTGAATTATCAAGTGATTAAGATGATTTTTATTTTGTATATTTTTATTTGTTAAGTTTTAGGATTTTATGGTTTAAGGTATAAGAGATAATGGATAATTTATTAAATTTTTTTAAAAAACAGAATAATCAAGGTGAAGAGTTTGATAAAATTCGTATTTCTCTTGCTTCTCCTGATTTAATTCGTTCTTGGTCTTATGGTGAGGTTAAGAAACCTGAAACAATTAATTATAGGACTTTTAAACCTGAAAGAGATGGTTTATTTTGTGCAAAAATATTTGGTCCAGTTAAAGATTATGAATGTTTATGTGGAAAATATAAGAGATTAAAACATCGCGGAGTGGTTTGTGAAAAATGTGGAGTTGAACTTGCTTTATCTAAGGTAAGAAGAGAGAGAATGGGTCATATAGAGTTAGCTAGTCCTGTTGCCCATATATGGTTTTTAAAATTACTTCCTTCAAGAATTGGATTATTATTAGATATGACTTTGCGTGATATTGAAAGAGTTCTTTATTTTGAATCGTTTGTTGTTGTTGATTCTGGAATGACTTCATTGGAAAAAGGACAAATTTTAAATGATGAAGCATATTTGAATGCTATAGATAAGTATGGAGATGAATTTGACGCTCGTATGGGTGCAGAGGCTATTCGTGATTTGTTACGGCAAATTGATATAGAAGAGGAAATTAAATTATTACGAAAAGAATTGCCAAGTATTAATTCTGAAACAAAAACAAGAAAAATAACTAAAAGATTAAAATTACTTGAAGCTTTTTATGAATCTAAAAATAAACCAGAATGGATGGTTTTAGATGTTTTACCTGTTTTGCCTCCAGATTTAAGGCCATTAGTTCCTTTGGATGGTGGTCGTTTTGCTACTTCAGATTTAAATGATCTTTATAGGAGAGTTATTAATAGAAATAATAGACTTAAAAGATTACTTGATTTAAGTGCTCCAGATATAATAATTCGTAATGAAAGGAGAATGCTTCAAGAAGCAGTTGATGCATTATTAGATAACGGACGTCGTGGTAGGGCAATAAATGGTTCAAATAAACGACCTTTAAAGTCTTTAGCTGATATGATCAAAGGAAAACAAGGAAGATTTAGACAAAATTTATTAGGAAAGCGTGTAGATTATTCTGGTAGATCAGTTATTGTTGTTGGTCCTACTTTACGTTTGCATCAGTGTGGACTTCCTAAGAAGATGGCTTTGGAGTTATTTAAACCATTTATTTTTAGTAAATTAGAGTTTCGAGGATTTGCCAGTACAATTAAGACAGCTAAAAGAATGGTTGAGAATGAGGATCCTGTAGTTTGGGATATTTTAGATGAAGTAATTAAAGAGCATCCTATATTATTAAATAGAGCTCCTACTTTACATAGATTAGGTATTCAGGCATTTGAACCAGTTTTAATAGAAGGAAAAGCTATTCAACTTCATCCATTGGTATGTACAGCTTATAATGCTGATTTTGATGGAGATCAAATGGCGGTTCATGTACCATTAACTTTAGAGGCTCAACTTGAGGCTAGAGTTTTAATGATGTCAACAAATAATATTTTGTCACCAGCTAATGGTGAACCTATTATTGTTCCTAGTCAAGATGTGGTGTTAGGATTGTATTATTTAACAAGAGAACGAATTTTAGCAAAAGGGGAAGGAAAAGTTTTTTCTAGCATACAGGAAGTTAAAAATTTTTATGAGGCTGGTTATATTGATCTTCATGCAAAAATAAAAGTTCGTATTTATTGTAAAAATGATAATGTTCATAATTACGAATTAGTAGATACGACTGTAGGAAGGTCTATTCTTTTTGATATTTTACCTGATGGAACTTCTTTTAGTTTAATAAATAAAACTATGACAAAAAAAGTTATTTTGAAGGTAGTTGATATTTGTTATCGTAAATTTGGATTGCAAAAAACTGTACTGTTTGCGGATAACTTAATGTATATGGGGTTTAAGTATGCTACTCGAGCTGGTGCTTCTATTGGAATTGAAGATATGATTATTCCTAATGATAAAGTTTCTATTATTAATCAAGCTGATAAAGAAGTTCGTGAAATTGAATCTCAGTTTAGATCTGGGCTTGTTACTAATAGAGAAAGATATAATAAAGTAGTTGATATTTGGTCTAGAGCCAATGAAGTTATAGCAAGGTCTATGTTATCTGAAATTGCTAAAGAAAAAATTTTGGATTCTGATGGAAGTATTTTGTTTCAAGAATCTTTTAATCCAATTTTTATGATGGCAGATTCTGGTGCTAGAGGTTCAGCTGCTCAAATTCGTCAACTTGCTGGAATGAGAGGATTAATGGCTGCTCCGGATGGTTCTATAATTGAAACACCAATTACTGCTAATTTTAGAGAGGGACTTAGTGTTTTTCAATATTTTATATCTACACATGGTGCAAGGAAAGGTTTAGCAGATACCGCATTAAAGACTGCTAATTCTGGTTATTTAACAAGAAGGTTAGTAGATGTTGCTCAAGATGTAGTTATAACTGAATTAGATTGTGGTACAAAAAAAGGTATTTTAATGCATTCTTTAATAGAAGGTGGTGATATAGTAGAGCCTTTACGTGAACGAGTGTTAGGTAGAGTACTTGCATCTGATATTTATATAGATGATAAAAAGGTTCCTTATATTTCTTATGGTACTTTATTAGATGAAATTTTAGTTGAAAAACTTGATAAATTTGGTATAGATCAAATTATGGTTAGATCTCCTATTACTTGTGAAACTAGATTCGGTCTTTGTGCGAATTGTTATGGTCGTGATTTAGCTAGAGGTCATTTAGTTAATACTGGAGAAGCTGTTGGTATTATAGCTGCTCAATCTATTGGAGAACCTGGAACGCAATTAACAATGCGTACTTTTCATATTGGTGGAGCGGCTTCTAGATCTACTACTTTAAATAGTATTTGTGTAAAAAATTCTGGTATTGTAAGACTTCATAATATTAGAACAGTCAAACATAAGAATAATAATCTTATTACTATTTCTAGGTCAGGAGAGTTGTCTATTATCGATGTTTTTGGTAGAGAAAAGGAACGTTATAAATTACCTTATGGTGCTATATTGACTGTTCATGATGATGTTAAGGTAGAATCAGGACAGGTTATTGCAAATTGGGATCCACATACTCATCCAGTGATTTCTGAAGTTGGTGGAAAATTAAAGTTTGTTGATTTAATAGAAGGTTTAACAATGCATCATCAAACTGATGAAATAACTGGTATAACTAATATTGTGGTTGTAGATGCTAAACAGAGAGGAATGATAGGAAGAGATTTAAAGCCGATGGTTAAGTTAGTTTCTGATGATGATAAAGATATTTATTTATCTGGTACTGGTATTCCAGCTCAGTATTATCTTCCATCTGATGCTATAATTAATTTTGAAGATGGATGCATTGTTGAATTAGGAGATGTAATTGCTCGTATACCTAAAGAACGTTCTAAAACTAGGGATATAACTGGTGGATTACCTCGTGTTGCAGATCTTTTTGAAGCTAGAAAGCCAAAAGATTCTGCTGTTATGGCTAAAATATCTGGAATAGTTAGTTTTGGAAAGGAAACGAAAGGAAAGAGAAGGTTGATTATTTCAGTTTCTGATAAAGAAAAATATGAAGAGTTAATACCTAAGTGGAGAAACATTTCAGTATTTGAAGGAGAACATGTTGAGAGAGGTGAAATTCTTTCAGAAGGCCCCTTAAATCCTCATGATATATTGTCTCTATTAGGTATTGGTGCATTGTCTAATTATATTGTTAATGAAGTTCAAGATGTATATCGTTTGCAAGGAGTAAAAATAAATGATAAACATATTGAAACTATTATTAGACAAATGCTAAGGAAACGTGTTATAACTTTTGTTGGGGATTCTAAATTTTTATTGGGGGAGCATGTTGAAGAGGGAATTCTTTTAGAAGAAAATGATAGATTAACTTTAGATAATAAACAAATAGCAAAAGGAGTCCCAATTTTATTGGGAATTACTAAGGCTTCTTTATCTACTGAATCATTTATTTCTGCCGCTTCTTTTCAAGAGACTACTCGTGTTTTAACGGAAGCTGCAGTTAGTGGAAAAACGGATGAATTAAGAGGTTTAAAAGAAAATGTAATGGTAGGACGTTTAATACCTGCTGGTACAGGATATACATATCATAAACTTCGTAAAAAAAGAAAAAATAAAGTCAAATTGTTTTGTGATAAAGAAAACAACATGATTACATCACATAAGGTTGATCGTGATTCAAATAAAGTATTTGATATGGATGATAGAATAATGAGTTAATAATTTTATTATTTCTTAAATTATTGTGAGGTTAAATTAATTTTTTTAAAAATAAAAAATTTTGTTTTTTGATATGATATAATTGTTGATCAATTATTTTAATTAGGATTTTTTCAGGTAAATTTTTAAATTTTGTGTAAGTATGAGGTTTGAATATGGTAACTATTAATCAGTTAGTTAGAAAACCTAGAAAATATGTAAGAAAAAAAACCAATGTTCCTGCATTGTCTGGTTGTCCACAGAAACGTGGGGTTTGTACTCGTGTATATACTACAACACCGAAAAAACCTAATTCAGCTATGAGGAAAGTTGCTCGTGTTCGTTTAACAAATGGATTTGAAGTTACTTCTTATATAGGAGGAGAAGGACATAATTTACAGGAACATTCTGTTGTTTTGATTCGTGGAGGTAGGGTAAAAGATTTACCTGGAGTGAGATATCATGTAGTGAGAGGAAGTCTGGATACTTCTGGTGTTGAAAATAGAAAAAAAGGTCGTTCTAAGTATGGAACTAAGATGATTAAAGTAAAATAAATTTTTGCAATTAGATTTATTGTTGATTTTAAATTAAAAAAATGTCAAGAAAAAAGAATGTTTTAAAAAGAAAAATATTATCTGATCCAAAATATAATAGTCAATTGTTGGCTAAGTTTATTAATGTTTTGATGATTAATGGTAAAAAAACAATTTCTGAGAGAATTATTTATAATTCAATGCAATTACTTTATAATTCGGTAGGGAAAGATATAATTAATTCTTCTGAAGAAAAGTATAAAATTTTAAGTTGTTTTGAAAAAGCTATTAATAATGTTCGTCCTAGCGTTGAAGTAAGATCAAGAAGGGTTGGTGGAGCTACGTATCAAGTTCCAGTTGAAGTATGTTTAAATAGAAGTTTAGCATTAGCCATGAGATGGATTATTAAATTTTCTCGTTCTCGTTCTGAAAAAGGAATGACATTACGTTTGGCTGGTGAGTTAATAGATGCTTTTAAGAATAGAGGATTGTCTATAAAAAAACGTGATGATACTCATAAGATGGCAAATGCTAACAAAGCTTTTGCACATTTTAGGTGGAATTAATATTATAAAAGGTGCTATATTGTGTCTGAGTTTTTATTGAAATTATATAGAAATATTGGTATTGCTGCTCATGTTGATGCTGGAAAAACAACTACTACTGAGAGAGTATTGTTTTATACTGGAATTTCTCATAAGTTAGGAGAAGTTCATGATGGGTCTGCTATTATGGATTGGATGGATCAAGAGCAAGAAAGAGGTATAACTATAACTTCAGCGGCAACTACTTGTTATTGGTCTGGAATGGATAGAGATTTTCAATCTCATCGTATTAATATTATTGATACTCCTGGTCATGTTGATTTCATGATTGAGGTTGAGAGATCTTTAAGGGTTCTAGATGGAGTTGTTGTTGTATTTGATGCTGTATCTGGAGTAGAACCTCAATCAGAGACTGTTTGGAGACAATCAGATAGATATAAAGTTCCAAGAATAGTGTTTATTAATAAAATGGATAGAATAGGTTCAAATTTTTTTAATGTTATTCGTCAAATTAAAGAAAAGTTATTTTCTATACCTGTGATTATGCAACTTCCTATAGGTTCTGAAGAAAAGTTTAAAGGTGTTATTGATTTAATTAAAATGAAATCTATTTATTGGGATGAATTTTCTCAAGGTATGTTATTTGAGTATAGAGAAATTCCTGAATACATGATGAGTGAGTGTATTAAGTATCGTTCTAAAATTATTGAGTATGCTGCTGAATCAACTGAAGATTTAATGAACAAATATCTTAGTGATGGTAAATTTAGTGAAAAAGAAATTAAATATGGGTTAAGAAAAAGAACTATTAATAATGAAATAGTTCCTGTATTTTGTGGTTCAGCATTAAAAAATAAAGGAATACAGCCTGTTTTGGATGGAGTAATTGAGTATTTACCATCTCCACTTGATATTCCTTTTGTTTTTGCTTTAGATAAAGATGGAAAAAAAATTAATGTATTAAAAAATGTTGATAAACCATTTTCTGCATTAGTATTTAAGATTGCTACTGATCCTTTTGTTGGTTCTTTATCCTATATTAGATTATATTCTGGACAACTTAAAAGTGGTGATATTGTATATAATTCTACAAAAAATAAAAAGGAACGTATAGGTCGTTTATTGCAAATGCATGCTAATTCTAGAGAAGATATAAAAAAAGCTGTGGCTGGAGATATTATAGCTGCTGTTGGTTTGAAATCAACAAATACAGGAGATACTCTTTGTGATTTGTCTAATATTATTGTTTTAGAAAAAATAAAGTTTCCTGATCCTGTTATTTCAGTATCTTTGGAGCCTAAAACAAATGTAGATCAAGAAAAAATGTCTGTAGCTTTAGGAAAATTAACTCAAGAAGATCCGTCTTTTCGTGTCTTTATAGATAAAGAATCTGGTGAAACTATTATTAGTGGTATGGGTGAGTTGCATTTAGAAATTATCGTAGAAAGAATGAGAAGAGAATTTGGTGTTGTAGTAAATATAGGAAAACCTCAGGTAGCTTATAGAGAAACAATTAAGAAAAAGGTAGATCAAGAAGGAAAATTTATTCGTCAATCTGGTGGTAGAGGTCAATATGGTCACGTTTGGATTTCTATAGAACCTCAAGAATTAGGATTTGGATATAAGTTTATTAATTCTATTGTTGGTGGTGCTATACCTAAGGAGTATATTTCTGTTATTGATAAAGGTATTCAAGAACAGATGAAAAATGGTGTAGCATTTGGTTATCCGGTAGTTGATGTTAAGGTAACTTTGTTTGATGGGTCATATCATGATGTGGATTCTAGTGAAATAGCATTTAAGATTGCTGCTTCTCAGGGATTTAAGCAAGCAGTTTTAAAAGCTGTTCCAGTTTTGTTAGAACCCATTATGAGTATTAATGTAGTAACTCCTAGTAATTATATGGGGGATGTTATTGGGGATATTAATAGGAGGAGAGGTATAGTTCAAAATATAGAAGATACTACTTTGGGTAATGTAATTGCTGCAGAAGTTCCTTTATCTGAAATGTTTGGATATGCAACTGATCTAAGATCGTTTACACAAGGTAGGGCAACGTATTCTATGGAATTTAAAAAATATGCAGAAGTACCTAGTAATCTTATAAAAGGAATTATAAAATAATAAATAATGTTTTTAATCAATATGAGGTGATATAAAAATGATGGCTAAGGAAAAATTTGAAAGAAAAAAGGAACATATTAATGTAGGAACTATTGGACATGTTGATCATGGAAAAACTACGTTAACCTCGGCAATTACTACTATTATGGCAAAAAAATATGGTGGTGTGGCAATGGCTTATGATAAAATTGATTCAGCTCCTGAAGAGAGAGAGCGTGGTATTACCATAGCCACTGCTCATGTAGAGTATGAGTCGAAAAATCGTCATTATGCTCATGTAGATTGTCCTGGTCATGCAGATTATGTGAAAAATATGATTACAGGAGCTGCACAGATGGATGGGGCTATTTTAGTAGTTTCTGCAGCGGATGGTCCTATGCCACAAACTAGAGAACATATATTGTTAGCTCGTCAAGTTGGCGTTCCTTATATTGTGGTTTTTTTGAATAAAGCGGATATGGTTGATGATTTGGAGTTATTAGAGTTAGTTGAGATGGAAGTTAGAGATTTATTAAATAGTTATAATTTTCCAGGTAGTGAAATACCAATTATTGTTGGTTCTTCATTAAAAGCTTTAAATGGAGATAATAGTGATTTAGGAATTAAGTCAATTGAGAAATTAATAGAAACTATGGATAAGTATATTCCTTCTCCATCCAGGGATATAGAGAAAAATTTTTTATTGCCTATAGAAGATGTATTTTCTATATCAGGTAGAGGTACAGTGGTGACTGGTAGAATTGAACGTGGTGTAATACGTCCTGGTGATTATATTGAGATTGTTGGTTTGAAAGATACTCAGAAAACTACATGTACTGGTGTTGAGATGTTTAGAAAGTTGCTTGATGAAGGAATAGCAGGGGATAATGTTGGTATTTTGCTTAGAGGAACAAAACGTGAAGATGTTGAACGTGGTCAAGTATTGGCTAAGCCTAATACTATAAAGCCTCATACAAAATTTAAAGCAGAGGTTTATATTTTGACTAAAGAAGAGGGAGGTCGTCATACTCCTTTTTTTTCTGGATATAAACCACAATTCTATTTTAGAACTACAGATGTAACAGGATCTTGCAATTTGCCAGATAAAGTAGAAATGGTTATGCCAGGAGATAATGTACAAATGATTGTGAATCTTTTATCTCCAATTGCTATGGACGAAGGTTTGCGTTTTGCTATAAGAGAGGGTGGTAGAACTGTTGGTGCTGGTGTTGTTTCTGAAATTATAGAGTAATACAAATAATGCTATTTATTATATGAGTAATCAGAATATTAAAATTCGTCTCAAATCATTTGATCATAAGTTAATTGATACTTCAGTAAGGGAAATTGTAGAAACTGCAAAACGTACAGGAGCCAGGATTAAAGGTCCTATACCTTTGCCTACAAAAATAGAGAAGTTTACTGTTTTGGCATCTCCTCATGTTAATAAGGATGCTAGAGATCAATATGAACTTCCAACACATAAGAGGTTAGTTGTTATAGTTCATCCTACTGATAAAACAGTGGATGCATTGATGAAGCTTGATTTAGCTTCTGGAGTTGATGTTCAAATTAGTTTAGATGATGATTAATAATAAATTATTTATTATAAGATATGTATCTTATTACATAGTATAATTATAATGGTATATATTTTTTATTAGTTGAGCGATTTAAATTTTCTTAATAAGAAGAATATAAGTTATTATTTTTTTAGTAAAAATAAAAGGTTTGCATTATATGAAACAGTCTATGTCTGGATTATTGGGAGTTAAAGTTGGAATGTCAAGATTTTTTACAGATGATGGTATAACTTTCCCAGTATCTATTATTGAAGTTATTCCTAATAAGATTTTACAAATAAAGACATTAGAAAATGATGGATATTCTTCTGTGCAGTTAACTATGGGTAATAAAAAAGTTTCTCGTATAAAAAAACCGGTGTTTGGACATCTTTCTAAATTTGGTGTTTGTTCTGGAGATATTATTCGTGAATTTGGTTTAGATTTTTTTAATAATAAACCAGTTTCTGGTGGGGTTTTAAGTATTAATGATGTATTTAAAGAAGGGGATAGAGTTGATATTATTTCAGTATCAAAAGGAAAAGGTTTTTCTGGAACAGTTAAACGTTATAATTTTAAAACACAAGATGCTAGTCATGGAAATTCTTTGTCTCATAGAGTTCCTGGTTCTATAGGTCAGAATCAAACTCCTGGTAGAGTTTTTAAAGGAAAAAAGATGCCTGGTCATATGGGAAATAAGAGATGTACAATTAAAAATTTATTATTGGTTCAAATTGATATTAATCGTAATTTATTATTTGTTAAAGGTTCAATTCCTGGTTGTTCTGGTATAAAATTAGAGATAAGATTTTCTAAAAAGGGAAAAATATGATTGAATTATTAATTCAAGATACTAATGAATTTTTAAAAGTAGATTCTAGTGTTTTTAATTGTAAATATAATCCTAATTTAATACATCAAGTATTTGTATCTTTTATGCAAAACAGAAGGAGTGGAAATAGTTCACAAAAAACAAGGTCAGAAGTTAGTGGAAGTGGAATTAAACCTTGGAGACAAAAGGGAACTGGAAGAGCCAGAGCTGGTACAATACGAAGTCCATTATGGAGAGGAGGTGGAGTTGTTTTTGCTTCAAAAAAAAGAAATTATATTCAAAAAATTAATAAGAAGATGTATAGATATGCCTTTAGAAGTGTAGTATCAGAACTATATAGATTAGGGAATTTGATTGTTGTTAGTTGTTTTTTTTGTGATTCTTATAAAACTAAGTATTTTATAAATAAAATGCAAAATTTGAATGTATTAAATGGATTGATATTGAAATGTAAGATTAACAAAAATGAATTGTTAGGATCTAAAAATTTGTATCAATATAAAATATGTAATATTAACTCTGTTAGTTTTATTGATTTTTTTTATTTTAAAAAAGTTTTAATAACAAAATCTGCTGTTAAAGTTTTGGAAAAGAGAATTAGTGAATGAATATAAGTAATAAATTTTTGTGTTCTATTGTAGAACCGTATAATTCTGAAAAGTCAACTATGATATCTAATAAGTATAATCAATATACTTTTAGGGTACAAAAATTTGTGAGTAAGAAAGAAATTAAGAAATCTATAGAGTCTATTTTTAGTGTTAAAGTAAAAAAAGTTTCTATGATTAATATTAAAGGGAAGGTAAAGATTTTTAAAAGAATTCGTGGAAAGCGTAGTAATTGGAAAAAAGTATATGTTTCTTTAGATAAGAAACATAGTATTGATTTTTCTTTTTTTGACAAAAGGTAATTTTATTATGATTTTAGTAAGATCAAATCCTACTTCACCAGGTAGGAGGGGACATAGTAGATTGTTACATAAAAATATTTATAAAGGAAAGCCTTATAAATCTTTAGTAAAAAAATTAAATAGAACTGGAGGAAGAAATAATCAAGGTCGTATAACAGTAAGACATATTGGTGGTGGTTGTCGTTTAAAATATAGATTAATTGATTTTAAGAGGAATAAGGATTATATTAAAGGAAGAGTGTGTAGAATAGAATATGATCCAAATAGATCTGCTTTAATTGCTCTGATTTCTTATTTTGATGGTGAGTATAGATATATAATATCTCCTTCGAATCTAGAAATAGGACATATTGTAATAAGTGGAGATGATGTTCCTGTAAATAATGGGAATTGTTTAATATTACAGAATATACCTATAGGTACAATAATACATTGTGTTGAATTAAAACCTAAAAAAGGTGCTCAATTATTAAGGAGTGCTGGATCTTATGGTCAGGTTTTATCTAAGGAAGATAAATATGCAATTGTAAGATTATCTTCAGGAGAAGTTAGAAGAGTTTTGTTAAGATGTAAGGCAACTATAGGAATGGTGAGTAATAATGAACATAATTTAAGAACCTTAGGAAAGGCAGGTGAAAATAGATGGAGAGGTATACGTCCTACTGTTCGTGGAGTAGCTATGAATCCAATAGATCATCCTCATGGAGGTGGAGAAGGAAGAACTTCTGGTGGGAGACATCCAGTTAGTCCAACAGGGATTCCTTCTAAGGGATATAAAACTAGAAATAATAAGCGTACTAATTTTTTTATTATTAAGCATAGAAAGGTGAAGTAATTATTGTAGAATTTATTAACGAAATTGGAGAAGAAAGTGTCGCGTTCTATTAAAAAGGGTCCTTATGTAGATTTTAGTTTATTAAAAAAAGTAGAGAAATCTAGTAATTTAAATTCTAATAAACCTATAAAGACTTGGTCTAGGCGGTCAACTATTATACCAGAAATGATTGGTCGTACAATTTCTGTACATAATGGAAAAATTCATATTCCAGTTTATATTACTGATAATATGGTAGGTCATAAATTAGGTGAATTTGCATCAACTCGTATTTTTAAGAATCATTCTGGTGATAAAAAAATTAAATCTAAGTAGATATATATTTTTTATTATTAGTTAAAATTTGGAAAAAGGGTTATAAATCAATGGAAGTAAAGGTTAAATTAAAAAATGCTCCTATTTCTGCTCAAAAATGTAGATTAATTGTTAATATTATTCGTGATAGAACTTTGTTAGATTCAGTTAATATTTTAAGATTTTTACCAAAAAAAGGAGCACGTATTTTGTTAAAGATGTTAGAATCTTTAATTTCTAATGCTGAGAATAATCATAATATAGATGTTGATTCATTAAAGATTTCTGTTATTTATGTAAATGATGGAATAAAATTTAAGCGTATTATCCCTAGAGCAAAGGGACGTTCTAATAAAATATATAAAAGATTTTGTCATATTGTAATTAAAGCTTCTGATGGAGGTAGAATTAAGTAATTATGGGTCAAAAAGTGAATCCTATTGGAATTAGGTTAGGAATTATACAGGATTGGAATTCTAAATGGTATTCTAATAAATATTATTCTAGTTTACTTAATCAAGATATTAATCTTAGAAAATATTTAAAAAAAAAATTGAATAATGCATTTGTAAGTAAGATTTGTATCGAACGTCCTGCAAAAAATGCTGTTATAACTATATATACAGCTAGGCCAGGTGTAATAATAGGAAAAAAAGGAGGTGGAATAGAAAATTTAAGGAAAGATATAGAATCTTATTTAGGAATACCTGTAAAATTAAATATTGAAGAAATCAAGCATCCGGAATTGGATCCTGTTCTTATTTCTGAAAATATAGCACAACAATTGGAACAAAGGGTTATGTTTAGAAGAATTATGAGAAAATCTATAAATTCTGCTATTAAATCTGGAGCTAAAGGTATTAAGATTTGTATTAGTGGAAGGTTAGGTGGTTCTGAAATTGCCCGTAGTGAATGTTATAGAGAAGGTCGTATACCTCTTCATACTTTCAGGGCAAATATTGGTTATGGATTATCTGAAGCTAAAACTACATATGGAATGATTGGGGTTAAAGTGTGGGTTTTTTCTGGAGAGATATATAATAGAAAGGTAATTAAATAAAATTATATAAATTAATATGTTTTATGTTATATACTATGTATTGTAGTTATAGGAAATAAATTATGTTACAGCCAAAACGTACAAAATATAAGAAGCAAATGAAAGGTAGGAATAAAGGAAATTCTCATAGAGGGAATAAAGTTAGTTTTGGTGAATTTGGGTTAAAATCAGTTGGTAGAGGTAGATTGACAACTAGACAAATTGAAGCAGCTAGAAGAGCTATGACAAGACATATTAAAAGAAATGGAAAAATTTGGATTAGAGTATTTCCAGATAAACCTATAACCCAAAAGCCACTTGAGGTAAGACAGGGGAAGGGAAAAGGAAATGTTGAGTATTGGGTAGTTAATATAAAGCCAGGTAGAATTATATTTGAAATAGAAGGAGTTAACAGAGAACTTGCTATTGAAGCTTTTGTTTTGGCTAGAGCTAAATTGCCGTTTAAAGCTGTATTTGCAGAAAGAAAGGTAATATAAAATATTTATATGGTGAAGATAAAAAAAAGTAAAGAACTTAATATTTTAAGTGTAAATCAATTAGAAATGGAGTTATTACTTCTTAGTAAAGAAAGATTTAATTTAAAAATGAAAAGAATATATGGTCCTGTAGAGTGTTATCATTGGATCAAGTTAGTTAATAGGGGTATTGCTAGAATTAATACTATTTTATACTTAAAAAAAAACAAGAAAGGTTATTAGATTAATAGAAGGTTGTTAATATGAAAAAGATGATGATTGGAAAAATTATAAGTAATAAAATGAAAAAAACAGTCGTTGTTATTGTTAATCGTGTTTTAAAGCATTGTAAGTATGGTAAGATATTGAGAAGGACAACGAAATTGTATGTACATGATCCAAATCATATATCTAAAATTGGAGATTTAGTTAAGATAGTTGAGTCTAGACCTTTGTCTAAAAAGAAACGTTGGATATTATTGGAAGTAATAACTCATTAAAATAATGTTTATTTGTAAATTTATTCTTTAGAAAGTTATTTATGATAAGTAAAAAATAAGTTTTGATTTTTTTGTAATATTTTTATTTTTATATTATTTATTTAGTCATGAGAAGTGAATTAATATGATTCAAGTGCAGACTGTTCTTAATGTAGCGGATAATAGCGGAGCACGTAAGGTAATGTGTATCAGAGTTCTTGGTGGTACAAGAAAAAGATATGCTAATATTGGAGATCTTATTAAGATAAGTGTGAAAGATGTGATTTCAAATGGTAAAGTAAAAAAAGGTGATGTAATGAGTGCTGTAATTGTTAGAACAAAAAAAGGAATAAGTAGAGATGATGGGTCTATAATTCGTTTTGATGAAAATTCAGTTGTTTTATTAAATAATCAGAATGAACCATTTGGTACTAGAATTTTTGGTCCTGTAACAAGAGAATTAAGATATAGATTTATGAAAATAATTTCTTTAGCTCCTGAAGTATTGTAAAAAATAGGAAAATTATATGAGACGTGTTAAGTTAAATGATATGGTTATAGTTTTAGTTGGGAAAAATAAAGGGAGTATTGGAAAAATAAAAAAAGTTATTGGAGATAAAGTTATTGTTGATGGTATTAATTTATGTAGAAAGGCAATTAAACCAAATCCAAAAATTGGTCAAGAAGGCGGTTTGATTTTTAAAGAAATGCCTATACACATTTCTAATGTTGGGTTATATAATAGTGATATTAAAAAATATGGTAGAATTGGTTTTAAGTATGTGAAAGTTGATAAATATAATGTTCAGTATAAAGTTAGATATTTCAAATTAAATAAAAAAGTAATAGATAATTTTAATATAAAAAATAGGTATTTAAAAAAAATAAAAAATGTCTAGATTAAGAGATTTTTATAATAAAGAAATTATTAAAAAGATGATGGATGTTTTTTCTTATAAAAGTATTATGGAAGTTCCTAGAATTTTAAAAATAACATTAAATATGGGTGTTGGAAAATCTGTAGATGACAAAAAAATTTTACAACATGCAATTAAAGATATGATTTTAATTTCTGGTCAAAAACCGTTTATAACAAAAGCTAAAAAGTCTTTAGCAAATTTTAAAATTAGAAAAAATTTTGAAATCGGATGTAAAGTTACTTTAAGGCGAGATAGAATGTATGATTTTCTTGATAAGATTATCAATATAGTTTTACCTAGAGTTAGAGATTTTAGAGGTTTAAGTAGAAAATCATTTGATGGAACTGGTAATTATAATTTTGGAATTAAAGAACAGATTGTTTTTCCAGAAATTGATTTTGATAAGATTGATCGTATTAGAGGACTAGATGTGTCTATTGTTACAAATGCTTGTACAGATAAAGAAGCTGCTTTTTTATTGGAATCTTTTGATTTTCCTTTAGTAAAAATGTATAATATTTAGTGATTGATAGTTTTTTATTTATAAAAATAAATTTTAATAGAGAAGGGATAATATTTTGGCTAAAAAATCGGTTATTGCTAGGATTAATAAGCGTAAGAAATTAATTGTAAAATACAAGGAAAGAAGAATATATTTAAAAAAGGTTATAAGATCTTCTGTAGAGGTAAATGAAATTAGAAATGCTCAAATTAAATTAAGTAAGCTTCCTGTTGATTCTAGTCCTGTAAGATATAACAGGAGATGTCAACAGTGTGGTAGGTCTAGAGCGATTTTTCGTAAGTTTGAACTATGTCGTATTTGTTTAAGAAAACAATTGATGTTTGGAAATGTTACTGGCGGAAGAAAATCAAGTTGGTAATTTTTATATAAAAATATATTTATTATTTATAAAATGATATAATGTTATGACTATACAAGATCCTATATCTGACATGTTAACACGTATTCGTAATGGACAACGTTCTAAATGTGATCGGGTGGTTTTTTATTATTCTAAATTAAAAGAGAAGATTCTTTTAGTTTTAAAAGAAGAGGGATTTATATTAGATTATAATATATGTAATTTGAATGTTAGAATAAAATCAATAAGTGTGGTGTTAAAATATTATAAAGGAAGACCTGTAATTGATAGAATATTTAGAGTTAGCAAGCCTGGATTAAGAATTTATAAAAAAGTAAAAGATTTATATCTTGTTCCTGGGTTTGGTATCTTAATTATGTCTACTTCTAAAGGTGTGATAAGTAGTAAAATAGCTAAAAAATATGGAATTGGTGGAGAAATTATTTGTGAAGTATCTTAATTTTTTTTGTATATTGTTTAGATTATATAGGATAAATTAGGTATGTCTAGAGTTGCTAAGTCAATTATTAATTTGCCGAAAGATGTAGAATGTTCAATAAAGAATTTTATGCTAGAAATTAAGGGACCTAAAGGGGTATTGTGTAGAAGTTATGATAATAGAGTAATTATTCTTTGTAAAGATAGAAGTATAAAAATTTTTCCAGTATCGGATAATGAAAATAAGTATGGTTGGTCTTTGGCTGGTACCATTCGTTCGTTAGTTTATAATATGGTTTACGGAGTAATGTATGGGTATAAAATTATATTGGAATTTTTTGGTATAGGTTATAAAGTTCAATGGTTAGATAAAAATAAAAGTATTAATTTATTTATAGGTTATTCACATCCAGTTATCTATAATATTCCTAATAATGTATCTATAGAAATATTGAATAATGGTACAATACTTAATTTATATAGTATAGATAAGCAATTGATAGGAGATGTAGCTTCTAAGATTCGTAATTTAAAGATTCCTGATGCTTATAAGGGTAAAGGAATTCGTTATTTTGGTGAAGTTATAAATCTTAAAGAGTCTAAAAAGAAATAAAGTTATGATTTGTAAAAATAAGATTAGAAAAAAAAGATGTTTAAAAAGTAAATATACTATATTACATAATTCTAATAGACCGAGGATTGTAGTTTATAGAAGTTCTAAAAATATTTATGCACAGATTATTGATTATAAAAATAAAGGTAGAAGTAGTTTTGTTGTTACTTATGCTTCATCTGTTGATAAAGAAATTAAAAAAAACTTAGTCAATAAGAGTAAAATTGAACAATCTGAACAAGTTGGGATTTTATTAGGTAAACGAGCCATAAGTAAAGGAATTGTTTATGTAGCTTTTGATAGATCTGGATATAAATATCACGGAAGAATAAAATCTTTAGCTAATGGAATAAGAATTTCTGGTTTAAAATTTTAAATATAGGATTTATAGCGTTATGGTATTTCGTGAATTTAAGAAAAATGAAGGTTATCAAGATAAATTAGTTTCTATTACTAGGACAGCAAAAGTAGTTAAGGGAGGTAGGGATTTTGGTTTTGCTGCTTTAGTTGTTATAGGAGATGGAAACGGAAAAGTTGGATTTGGAAGGGGAAAAGCGAGAGAAGTTCCTATTGCAATTCAAAAAGCTATGGAAAAAGCCAGGAAAAATATGACTTATGTTTATTTAAATGGTACAACTATATATCATTCTATTACTTGGAGTTTTGGAGCATCTAAAGTTTTTATGAAACCGGCTAGTGATGGTACTGGAATTATTGCTGGAGGTGCTATGCGTGCTGTATTGGAGGTATTAGGTGTGCAAAATATTTTAGCAAAGAGTATTGGATCAACAAATCCTAATAATGTTGTTCGTGCTACTATAGGAGCTTTAATGCATATTAAAACTCCAGATTATGTTTTAGCCAAAAGAGGTAAATTAGAATTATAATGAAGAAGTAGGTTATTAAGTATATTTATACTTTATTTAAATAAATAGTGTGTGTGTTATGATTAAAAAGATTAAAATTACTTTGGTAAAAAGTATTATTGGGTGTAGATCTAAACATGTTAATATAATTAGACAGCTGGGATTAAAAAGAGTAAATAGTAGTGTTATTAAAATTGATAATCCTTCAATTCGTGGTTTGATTAGTGTTGTTTCATATTTGTTGAAATATGAGGAATGTATTTAATGAGTTTAAATTTTGTTTTTTGTAATTTATCTAAGAAAAAATATAAAAAACGTATTGGAAGAGGAATTGGATCTGGTTATGGAAAAACTTCAGGGAAGGGACATAAAGGTCAAAAATCTAGATCTGGAGGTTTTCATAAAATTGGTTTTGAAGGTGGACAAACTCCAATATATAGACGTGTACCAAAAATAGGTTTTAATTCTGTAAAAAAAAATTTTTCAAAAGAATTAAGATTAGATGAATTATTAAAAATAAAAAATGTTAAGGAAATTGATTTAAAAATTTTAAAAAAATTTAAATTGATAAAAAGGATAATTAGGAATGTAAAAATTATTGCACCTAAGAAAAGATGTTTTGTTAATTTTAAATTTGTAGGTTTAAAAATTTCTAAAGGTGCTAAGAAATTTATTATAAATTGATTATAGTTATTTTTTTATAAATTTTATATTGTTTTATACAGCATAAAAAGGGATTATAGTGAGAAAGTCTGGTTTAAAAGAAATTAATATTAGGTTATTCTTTCTTTTTGTGTCTATTGTGGTTTATAGATTAGGATCCTATATACCTGTTCCTGGATTAAATTTAAGAGAGTTGAGTATTTTTTTTCAAAATCAACAAAATACAATATTTGGATTATTTAATATGTTTTCTGGTGGTTCATTATCTAGATTTACAGTATTTGCTATTGGTATAGTTCCTTATATATCATCATCTATTATCGTTCAATTGTTATCTTTAGTAATCCCTTCGTTAGATCAGTTAAAAAAAGAGGGAGTTTTAGGTAGAAAAAAAATAAATCAGTATGTAAGATATTTAACATTATTGTTATCTGTATTTCAATCTTTAGGTATGGCAAGATGGTTAGTGGTTCACGATATGGTTTTGTATTCAGATATTTTATTTTATTTTATAACTGTTATCACTTTAGTGACTGGAACGATGTTTTTAATGTGGTTGGGAGAGCAAATTACTGAAAGAGGTATAGGAAATGGAATTTCTTTAATTATTTTTTCTGGAATTGTTTCTAGTATTCCTTCTTCTATCATTAGAGTAGTACAACAAGAAAGAGAAGGAAAGTTGAAAATATTAGTATTATTATTGTTTTTGTTAATGATGATATTTATTATCAGTTTTGTTGTTTTTATTGAAAGAGCGCAGCGTTGTATTCGTGTTAATTATGCTCAGCGTACTTATGGAAGAAAAATATATGCTGCTCAAAGTAGTCATTTGCCATTAAAAATTAATGTTTCTGGTGTAATTCCTCCAATTTTTGCTTCAAGTATTATATTATTGCCTGCTATGTTAATTCAGTTTTTTGAGAAAGGAAAAATAACAGGATTGTTGTATAACATAGGTTTATTAATTTCTCCTGGAAGACCTTTATATTTGTTTATTTATTCTTTTTCTATTTTGTTTTTTTCTTTTTTTTATGCTACTTTAGTATTTAATCCTAAAGACACTGCGGAGAATTTGAAAAAATCTGGTGCTTATATTTTAGGTATACGTCCTGGGGAACAAACTATGAAATATATATATACTGTTATGATGAGGTTGACTTTATTTGGTGCAACATATTTAATGTTAGTGTGTTTATTACCTCAACTTTTAATGTATACGTGTAATGTACCATTTTATTTTGGTGGAACATCTATTTTGATAGTGGTTGTTGTTGTTATGGATTTTATATCTCAAATACAGGCTCATCTTATGACTAAACAATATGATTCTTTAATAAAAAAGGCTAATTTTAAAGGCATTAAATTGCCAAAGTTTTTATAAGTTTTATTTAAATAGATAGTGAATAGAAATATTTTTATGTTGTTGTTTTATATAGATAAATTTTTATTTTATATTATTATGAAAATAAGAACATCGGTAAAAAAATTTTGTCGTTATTGTAAGGTGATTAGAAGAAAAAGGGTTGTACGTGTTTTATGCAATAAGGATAAACGACATAAACAAAAACAGGGATAGTGAAGTAATGATTTTTATATTAATATTTTTTTATTAATATTAGTTAAGATTTATTTATAAAAAGTTAAATACTTTTATAAAAGTGTTTTTTTTTAAAAGTATATTTTTTTTTTAATAGTATAAGAAATAAAAAAAGGGGGTATTTGTGGTACGTATTGCTGGAGTAAATATATCAGATGATAAGCATATTGTAATTGCAATTATGTCTATTTATGGTATAGGAAAGTCTACTGCTGTAAATATATGTAGGTCAGTAAATATCAATATTTGCTCTAGAATATCAGAATTATCGGATGTTGATATAACAAATTTGCGTTCTGAGATTACAAAAATTAATGTTGAAGGAGATTTGAGACGTATAGTATCTATGAATGTAAAAAGATTGATTGACATTGGATGTTACAGAGGGAATAGACATCGTAGATGTTTGCCAGTAAGAGGACAAAGAACAAGAACAAATGCTAAAACTAGGAAGAGTAAAAGAAATAGATAGTTAAGTATTATATTTTTAACATTGTAAAATAGAGTTAATATGATAGAAAAAAATAGAGAACAGAGAAAGAATAAAAAAGGTGTTATATTAGATGGAATAGTGCATATCCATGCATCATTTAATAATACAATAATTACAATTACTGATAGACAAGGAAATACTTTATGTTGGGAAAGCTCTGGAGGTTCTGGATTTAAAGGATCAAGGAAAAGTACTCCTTATGCTGCACAAGTTGCTATGGAAAGAGCTGCGAAAGTCGTTAAAGAAAAGTATGGAATGAATTCAGTTATTGTTTTAGTTAACGGACCTGGACCTGGTCGTGAATCTACAATTAGAGAGTTAATTTCTCAAGATTTTAAAATTATTCAGATAACTGATGTAACTGGTATTCCTCATAATGGGTGTAAACCGCCAAAGAAACGAAGAGTATAGTTTATTAATATATATAATATAAATATATTGAATTAAAGGAGATTTGTAGAAATATGGCTAGATATCTTGGACCAAAATGTAAATTATCACGTAGAGAGAATTTAGATTTATATTTAAAAAGTGGTATACGTGATTATAAGAGTAAATGTAAATATGATAGTTTACCTGGAAAAAAATCTGGAATTAAATCTAGATTAAGTGATTATGGGATTCAATTAAGAGAGAAACAGAAAATTAAAAGATTGTATGGAGTTTTAGAAAGACAGTTTAGAAATTATTATAAAAAAGCTGCTATGAAAAAGGGTTCAACTGGTGAAAATTTAATACAGTTTCTTGAAAGACGTCTTGATAATGTGGTTTATCGAATGGGTTTTTCTAGTACTAGAGCAGAATCTAGGCAGTTAGTGAGTCACAAATGTATATTAGTGAATGGAAAAATTATTAATATAGCATCATATCTTTTATCGATAAATGATATCGTTTGTATTAGTGAAAAAGCAAGAAATCAAGATAGGATTAAATCTGCTATTAATTTTTCTAAACAAAAAATAAGTTTTAATTGGTTAAAAGTTAATGCAAGTGAATATAGTGGAGTTTTTTGTTCTTATCCGTCGATGAGTGATTTATCTTCTGATTACAATATAAATTTAGTAGTTGAGCTTTATTCAAAATAATTATTATTTTTTTTGGAGATATATAAATGTATAATAAAATTAATGAAATGTTAGTTCCGTCTGCATTGAGGGTATCTTCAGATTCTGTAAATTATTCTAAAATTATTCTTGAACCTTTAGAAAGAGGTTATGGTCATACTTTAGGCAATGCTCTTAGAAGAATTCTTTTATCTTCTATGCCTGGAAGTGCTATAGTTGAAGTAAATATTGAAAATGTAGCTCATGAATATAGTAAAATTGATGGAGTTAGAGAAGATGTGGTAAATATACTACTTAATTTAAAACAGATTGCTGTAAAAATGGTGACTAGCAAAGAAGAGGTTATTTTACATTTAAAGAAACATGGTCCATGTGAAGTTGTTGCTGGTGATATAGAATTAGTTAATGGCGTAGATATTATGAATCCGGATTTAGTTATTGCAACTTTAAATGAAAGTGGATATTTAAATATGTCATTAAAGGTTATAAAAGGTATTGGATTTTATTCTTCGGAATCTTGTATAGGTTATCATGATAAAGAGGAAAATAATATGAATAAATCTATTGGAGTTTTAAAAATAGATAATATATTTTCTCCAGTAAAAAAAGTATCTTATTTTGTTGATAGTACTAGGGTACGAAATAGAACTAATCTTGATAAGTTAATTATTGAGTTATATACAAATGGTACTATTAATCCAATGGAAGCAATTGAAATGTCTGCGTATATTTTGAAAAGACAATTACAAGCGTTTATTAATATAAAGATTGAAGAGCCTGAAAAAATTGAAAAGAAAGAATCTTCTTTTATGTTTGATCCTATATTATTGCGTTCAGTTGATGATTTAGATTTAACTGTAAGGTCAGCAAATTGTTTAAAAGCAGAAAATATTCATTTTATAGGTGATTTAGTACAAAAAACAGAATCTGAATTATTAAAAACTCCTAATTTAGGGAAAAAATCTATGAATGAAATTAAAGATGTTCTTGCATCTCGTTCTTTATCTTTGGGTATGACTATTAAAAATTGGATTTCTCCTAATAGTAAAGATCAAAAATAAATGTATGGTTATTTTTTAGTAAATATTTTGATGTTGTTGTTAAAATATAAAGTGATATATTATACTTGTTTTGTAAGTTTTTATATAAAAGTGTTTTGTTAATTATAGATTGGAGGATATTGTGCGTCATAGATGTGGTAGAAATAATTTTAATAGATTAAGTAGTCATAAGAAATTAATGTTTTTTAATATGTGTGTTTCTTTAATAAAAAATGAAATTATAAAAACAACTTTATATAAAGGTAAGGAGTTACGTAAATATATAGAGCCAATTATTACTATTAGTAAAAAAGATTCTGTATCTGCTCGTCGTAGTGTTTTTAATAAGTTAAGATCAAAGGAAGTTGTTAAAAAATTATTTAATGTTTTAGGTCCTAGGTATATGAATAGGTCAGGTGGTTATACTAGGATATTAAAATGTGGATATAGATCTGGAGATAATACTTTAATGGTTGTAGTTATGTTAGTTAAATAAAAAAATGTTTTTATGGTTGTATGTTATGCAATAATGTTTATTTAGAATGGGATTTCATCGTTTAATTCGTTATTTAATTCTTCATTTATTTCATCAAAGATATTTTTTGATAGTTCATTCTTTATCTTTACATTTTCTACAGGAAAATTATTTTCAGTACTAGTAGATTTTTTAGAATTATTTTGTTGTATATTTTTTTCAGGAATTTCAGATATTATAGTTTCAGATAGATTATTATTTTTATTTCCCAATATGTTTAGGTCATTGGCAATAATTTCTGTTATATATTTATCTTTTCCTTCTGAATCTTGCCATTTTCTTGTTCTTAGACTTCCTTCTATATAAATTTTAGATCCTTTTTTTATATATTCTCTTACGATTTCTCCGAGTTTATTAAAAAATACTATTCTGTGCCATTCTGTTTTTTCTTGTTTTTCAAATGTTTGTTTGTTTTTCCATATCTCATTTGTTGCTAATGAAAGTGTTGCAACCGGGTTTCCATTGGACATGTATCTGATTTCTGGAGTGTTTCCTACATTTCCTATCAATATTACTTTATTTATTCCTCTAGACATTTTTAAAATTTGATAATTAATTTTTTTATTATTTTAAAACAAATTATAAATAGATTCAATTTTTTTTTATAATAAATAAATTACATATTGTCAATTTATATAGTATATTTTTTTTTATTTGATTATTATTGATATATATATAAAGTTTTTTTTCTTTTTTTGATAAAGAAATTTTTTTTATTCCTGGAATTTTATTTATTTTCTTAAAAAATTTAATTTTATTTTTATTACTAATAATAATACAATTATTATTAGTATATTTATTATTTTTTTTATAAAAATTCAAAAATTTTATAGGCAAGATTAATAACCTTATATTTGGTTCTATGTAAAAACAAATAATTATCCATATTAGAGATATGCATGCATTAGTTATAAATATTCCTATTATACCTATATTAGAATCTAATATTCCACTAAATAATCCTCCAATAAAAATTCCTAAAAATTGGCTACTAGAGTATATTCCAATGGCTGTTCCCTTAGTTGAAGGATATGCTTGTTTTGATATCAAAGATGGAAGGTTTGCTTCTAAGATATTAAAAGAAATGAAATATATTAATGTAAGCAAAAATAATAATGAGTAGGAGTATTGATTTAAAAATGTTAAAAATATTTGTGAAATTTCAATAATAATTACTGAATATAATATTGTTTTTTTTGTCAATTTATTTTTTTCGGTAAAAAATATTATTGGAATAGTAATTATTGATGTAAGAATTATTAGTTTGAAATAAAAGATCCATTGTTCATTTTGTTTTTCTTTAAATAAATATAAATTTTTTAGTATTATTGGTAATGCATAAAATGTTGTAGTTAAAATAAAATGATGTATAAATATACTTAAATTTAGTTTTTGTAGATTTTTATTTTTTATAACTGTATTTAATATATGTAAGAAAGTTTGATTTTTTGTTAGGTAAAATATTTTTTTATTAGGGTTTGGTACTGAGATATGTAATAAAATTATACCAATAATGGGTAATATTGTTGATATATAAAATATACTTTTTAATTGAAAATAATAGGTAATAATTGGACTTATGATTATAGCAATGTTAAAAGTAATTCCAATATTAATTCCTATTATAAGCATAGATTTAGTTATTTCTTCTTCTAAGACTAAATCAGATAGCAATGCAATTAAAATACTACCTATTGCTCCAAATCCTTGTAAACTTCTAGCAAAGATCATAGTATAAATTGAATTACTTAAAGCAGCTATTAAACTTCCAATAGAAAAACAAAACAAATTAATTGTAAGTATTATTTTTCTATTGTAATAATCAGATAAAATCCCCATTGGAATTTGCATTATTCCCTGAGTTAGTCCATAAATTCCAAAAGCGATTCCTATTAGTGTATGATTTGCATATTTTAATTTAGATGATAAAACTGTAAAGATAGGAAATAACATAAATAATCCGAACATACGGAATGAAAAAATAATTGAGATTGGTAATGAGATTTTGATCCAGTTATATTTTATATTCATTGTTTTTTATAGTTTTAGATAGTATTTGATAAATGTATAAAAGTGTTATAGTAATATAAGATTTAAATTTTTACTAATTTTATTGATGAAATTTTTATGATTTATATAGATTATTTATCTTAATGTGGTAAAAATTTTGTAGTATTTCTGTATGTTAAAATTAATATTTTTAATGAGATTAAAAAATTGTTTTGTATATAATAAAAAATGTTATTTTTAAATTTTGATTTTTAAATATTACATTATTTGCAAAACTCCTTCATATACTATTTTTGCTGGACCTGTAATATATATAGGACTATATATTGAAGGCCAATATACTGATAATTTTCCATTTGAAAAAAGTACATTAATTTTTTTTTTAAGGTTAAAAAATATTTTTGCTATAATTGCTGATGCTATAGCTCCACTTCCACAAGATTTAGTTTCTCCGCATCCCCTTTCATATACACGAATTTTAATATAATTAGAATTAATGATTTGCATAAATTCTACATTGGTTTCCTCTTTAAAAAATGAATGTTTACTGATTTGTTTTCCTATTTTTTTTATAGAGATTTTATTAATATTTTTTTTAACTATAATTGCATGTGGATTTCCAATATCTATTGTATATATTTTATATTTTAGTGTTTTTTTTACAAATAATGTATGAAAGTGGTTTTTTTTGAAGTAATCAAAAGATTTAATAATATTTATTAATTTAGGTTTTTTTATAATAGTAGTTATTGTTTTTTTTTGATTTAAAAATGTTATACTTTTAGTAAATTTTGTGGCAATAGTAATTCTTTTTTTTTGAGTAATATTGTTATGAGTTATAAATTTATATAAACAACGTACTCCATTGCAACATTGGAATACTTCCTTACCATTACTATTGTATATAGTATATAAAAAATCAATTTTTTTGTCATTACTTTTTTTTAAGATTATACATTGGTCAAATCCTATACCTGTATGACGATTTGCAATTTTTGTTATATATTTTTTTGTAAGTGAAATTTTGTTATAAATTCCATTTATGATGATAAAATCGTTTCCTAAGCTGTGCATTTTAGTAAAATTAATTTTCATTAGGTATATTTGAAAAATTATGTTTTTTTTATAAAAAAAGTAATGCTTTTAATTATAAATTTATATTTATTATTATTTAGTAATAATATATATTTTTTGTATTACTTGTATTTTAGTTTTAATTTTATATTTTAGTTGATTTGTGTATTTTGATTATTGATTATTTTAGTAATGTTTTTTGTTAACCTTCAAATATTTTAATAGGAGAATATTATTTTGATTTATTGTTAATTTTATTTTTTTTAATAAAATCTTCTAATTGTTGTTGTAAAAATTCTACTTTTTCTCTTGTTTTTTCAAGTACTTTTGTTTGAATTTCAAATTCTTCTCTTGTGACTATATTTAAATGTATTAATATGTTTTGTATAGTGTTTTTTAATTTTTTGTAGAAATTATTTTCTAGCATTTTGTTATGTGATGGTTAGTTGGTTTTTATACTAATATTTTTATAAATTTTATTAATTGTCTGTATTTTTATTTTTTGTCAATCTATTTAATAGATGTGTAATTTGTTGTTGATTTTTAAAAGTTTATTTCTTATTTTTAAAATATTAATATTTTAATTATGTTTTTTGTATATAGTTCAATTAATTTTATTATGGGAAGGATAACATATTATTGTTATTTATAACAGGATTTATTTTTATGCAATTATTTTATAATATGTTGAATATTGTGTAATTATTAGGTTAATACTTATATCCCAATGATTTTTATTAATGTGATGTATATATTGTGTATCGTAGGCTACACCTATTAGAGTGGGTATATTTTTTTTATATGATAATGTTCTATCATAGTATCCATAACCCATTCCTAGTCGGTTACAATTTTTATCAAAAGCTACAATTGGAATAAAGATAATATCTAATTTTTTTAGAGCTATTTTTTTTGATTTTTTACAGTCTGGTTCTAAGATATTATATTTATTTTTTATAAAAGGAGTATTAGATTTTGCTTGTAAAAAAGATAATGTTTTATTTTTTTTCATAAAAGGAAAATAACATTTTTTTTTATTAAGTAAAGAATATAACCATAGTGGATTAAGGTTTATTTCTCCTTTTATTGGCCAATATAAAGCAATATTTTTAGATAAGTAATATTTTTTTAATAAAGAAATTTTTTTGCATATTATATTAGATACTAGATTTTGATAAAAAATTGGAAATGATTTTCTTATTTTTTGTTGTTTTTCTCTTAAAGAATTATATTTTTTTTTAGAATTTTGAATAATCATAATTTATATATAAATAAAAATGATATTTTAATGTTTATGAAATTATTAAATTGTTCTAAATTTAAAATTAGTTTATTTTATATCTGAGTGAGGTGTTGTGTATATAATTAAAATTAAGATATATATTTTTTATTATTATAAAATATAAATAATACAATTATTTATATTTGAGAAGTTTTATTTTTTGTTTTTAGGTATTTATAAAAATTATTTAGTGTAAAGTATTAGAAATTATGTATAATAATGTCTTATTAATAATTAATTAAGGATAAAATAATATATTTTATTGTTGTACAAATTAGTTTTTTGGATAAAAAATATATTTACGTATTATTATATAATATTTAAAATTGAAATGTTTTTATGTTTTATAGTTTTAAATAGAGATTCCATAGTTTTAAATAGGAGAATAGATGAATTGGAATAATTCGTCAAATAAGGATAAAGATCCGTGGAATGGAAAAAGATATCCTCCTGATTTAGATGAGATTTGCAAAAAATTTTATAGAAAATTTAATGAATTATTTTTTAGATTTTTTGGTAAAATAAATAAGACAAATAATTTTTTTACTTTAAAAAAAGGAAAATTTATTTTTTTAATGTCTATTTTAGTAGTATTTATTTTATGGGTATTATCAGGAATATTTATTGTAAATCCAGCTGAAGAGGCTGTTATTTTAAGATTTGGAAAATATATTAAAACTGTTGGTCCTGGTCCTCATTGGATACCATATTTATTTTCTTATAAGGTGATAAAGAATGTAGATAGGATTTTGGATTATTCGTATTCTGCGCAAATGTTAACTAGAGATGAGAATTTGGTATCAGTATCTTTAGCGGTACAATATAGAATTGGTGATTTAAGAGCTTATTTATTTAATGTAGTTAATCCTGAAGAGAGTTTACAACAAGCTACTTCAAGTGCATTGCGTCAGGTTGTGGGAAATACTTCTCTTGATCAAATTATTACTGCAGGACGAGAAATATGGGGAAAAAATGTAAAAGAAACTTTAATTAAAATAATTAGTAGATATAAAACTGGTATTTATATTACTAATGTTTCTCCTCAGCCAGCTCGTGCTCCAGAGAATGTTCAAGATGCATTTGATGATGCTATTAAAGCTCAGGAAGATGAAAAACGTTTTAAAGAGCAAGCTCTGGCTTATCAAGCCAAAGTAATTCCTATAGCTGAGGGAAAAGCTAAGCGTATTATTAAAGAAGCAATAGCTTATAGTAAGCAATTGGTTTTACAAGCTAAAGGAGAAGTATCTGAATTTTTATATTTATTACCAGAATATAAAATGTCTCCTAAAATTATTGCTAAACGTATGTATTTAGATATGATGCAGTCTGTGTTAAAGAAAGTTAGTAAGATTGTTATTGATATTGATTCGAGAAACTTTATTTATTATCCTTTAAATAAATTATTATTATCTAATAGTTTTGTTAAAAAAAAAATGATTTTGGATGAATATAAAGTAAAAAATAAAATAAATAATGGTAATTTAAATAAAATATTTATTAAAGATAAAAATTTTAGAAAGATTTATCGTTCTATTAGGGTTAATAATGGAATTTATGAAAATAACTAAAACATTTTTCAGTGTTATTTTATTATTATTAATAATAATGTTTTTATTGTTTGGCTTTTTTGTAATCAAAGAGGGTAGTAATGGTATTTTGTTACGTTTAGGTAGATTAGTTTTAGATAATAATAAAAAAAGAGTAAGAATATATCATCCAGGGTTACATATTAAGATTCCGTTTATTGATAATGTTTATGTATTTGATACAAGATTGAAAACTTTAGATATAAAATCATCTAGAATTGTAACAAAAGAAAAGAAAGATGTAATTGTTGGATATTATGTTAAATGGAAGATCATTGATTTAGGTAGGTATTTTATATATACTGGTGGTGATGAGCTAAAAACAAATTCTTTATTATCCCAACAGTTGAATACATCTATCAGAGCTGAATTTGGAAAGCATGTAATTTCTGAAGTGGTTTCAGAGGAAAGAGATGATATTAATGAGATTTTAAGAAAAAAAGCTAAAAAACAGGCAGATGATTTTGGTATTGAAATTATAGATGTAAGAATAAAAGGAATAGAATTTCCAAATAATACTAGTAATGCTATTTATCAATTAATGCGTGCTAATATGAAAAAAATTGCTAATCGTCATAGGGCTGATGGTAATTCTATTGCAGAAGAAATTTTAGCTTCTGCGGATGCAAGGGTTATTGTTTTGCTTGCTAAAGCAAAAAGTGAAGCTCAGATTATTAGGTCACATGGTAAAAATAGGGCTTTTAAGATTTATTTGCAAGCATTTAAAAAAAATTTAGATTTTTTTTCTTTATACCAGTATTACAAGACATATAAGAATATTTTTTATAGTAGTAGAGATTTATTTATTTTAGATGGAAAAAGTAAATTTTTTAAATATTTTGTTGATCCTTCTTTATATATAAAGAATTTTAATGAAAATTAAATAACATATATAAGATTATTTATAATTTTTTATTAAAGAAGTGATGAACTATGTATATTTCTATATTAATAGAAATTAATTTTTTTTAAGATAAAATGGAGGATTAATTTTTATAATGATTGATAGTTTTTTTTCAGCTCTTGCGTTGGTATTTGTTTTAGAAGGCTTGATGTTATTCATATTTTCTGAAAAATGGAAAAGGTCATTGCAAAAAATTATCAATCAAGAGGAAAAAACATTAAAAATAGTTGGATTTATTAGTATGTTAATTGGAGTATTTTTATTGACCATAATACATCAATTATTTGAGTAATGATATAATTTTATGATGAAAAATATTGTGATTATAGGAATGCAATTTGGTGATGAAGGAAAAGGTAAAATTATTGATGTACTAACAAAATATATTCATGTTGTTGTACGTTATCATGGTGGACATAATGCTGGTCATACTTTAAATGTAAATAATGAAAAAACCATATTAAGAATAATACCATCTGGTATTTTAAGAGAAAATATTCAGTGTTATATAGGGAATGGAGTGGTAATATCTCCAGATATTTTGTTTAATGAGATAAGTATGTTGGAAAATAGAGGTATTAGTGTAAAGGAAAGATTACATGTTAGTCAATCTTGTTTTTTAGTATTACCAAATCATGTTGCATTAGATTATGCAAGGGAGAATTTTAAAAATTCAATTTTTAAAATTGGTACTACTGGATGCGGTATTGGTCCTGCATATGAGGATAAGATAGCAAGAAGATCTATAAGGGTTATTGATCTTTTTCATTTAGATAAAACAACTAAAAAAATAGTTTCATTATTAAACTATCATAACTTTATATTGAAAAATTATTATTGTTGTTCAGAAATTAATTTGGATCAGTTATTAGAAACAATTGAGTCTTGGTCATATAAATTTAAAGAGTTAACTTGTGATGTTACTAGTTCTTTGCATAATCATAGAAAGAATAATGATTCAATTTTATTTGAAGGAGCTCAGGGATTTTTTCTTGATGTTGATCATGGTACATATCCTTTTGTAACTTCTTCAAATTCTTGCGTAGGTAGTGTAGTTAATGGGGCTGGATTTGGTCCTTTGTATTTAAATTATATATTAGGAATTACTAAATCATATACAACTAGAGTGGGAAACGGTCCATTTCCAACTGAACTTACAAATAATATTGGTAAAATACTATCGGTTCGTGGATTTGAGTTTGGATCGATTACAGGTAGACCTCGTCGTTGTGGATGGATTGATATTGTATTGTTGCGTCGTTCTATTGAAATTAATAGTATTACTGGAATTTGTATTACTAAATTAGATGTTTTAGACGGTTTATCTAGTATTTGTATTGCAGTAAAATATTATGATTTAAAAAAAAGAAAATTACTAAAGTATCCACCGCAATGTGTAGAAGATTTTCTAAATATAAAACCTGTATATGAAGAAGTTCCTGGTTGGAATAAAAGTACTGCTGGTATTAAAGAATTCAATCAATTACCAATGAATGCTATATTCTATATTAGAAAAATAGAATCTTTGTTGGAAGTACCTGTTGTTATGATATCAACAGGTCCTGAAAGAGATTCAGTAATTTTTGTAAGTGATTTATTCAAAAGATTATAAAAAAGTTTTAAAAAAAGGATTTTTTATATTTGTTATATATTATAATAATAATTTATGAATATATAATATGATGTTTAAAATATTTATTAAATAATTTTAAATTTTATTA
The DNA here is from genome assembly GCF_002776555.1 of Candidatus Legionella polyplacis. Classification (GTDB taxonomy): domain Bacteria; phylum Pseudomonadota; class Gammaproteobacteria; order Legionellales; family Legionellaceae; genus Legionella_E; species Legionella_E polyplacis. The sequence continues at coordinate 131,379 of NZ_CP021497.1, read as the reverse complement.
AAAATAATAAATATAAATTTTTTGTTATAAAAGATTTATTTTATTATACCCCGGAGAGGATTTGAACCTCTAATCTACCCGTTAGGAGTGGGTTGCGTTATCCAATTACGCTACCGGGATTAAAAATTTATTTTAAATAGTTATTATATAGAATATTTTTAATATAATTTTATTTAAAAAAAATATATTTTAATTAATAAATTTTTTATTAAGTGAGATTATATTTTTAGTAATTATTAGTCTAATAAATTTGATTAAGATTTTTCTTTTAAAATTATGTATATTTTAGTATAGAAGTATTGTTATTTTTAAATTGATTTTTAGTTATTTAAATAATTTAAAATTAGAATGAATTATTGATAGATTTAAATTTCCAATAAATTAATAGATTTTTGTTTAGGTAAAAAATTCCACAATAAATTGAATATTTATGATTGTTTGTAATTAATTTGGCATAATCATTAATTTGTTTTATATGATGTTTTTTGTTGTTGAGATTTCCTGTTTTATAGTCAATAATCCAGGATTTATTTTGATAAATAAACATTCGATCAATAATTTTTGTTGAAATTTTTTTATTTATTTTAACTAGCATTTTATATTCATTTTTTTCTTTATAGTGATTTTTAAATATCCATTTTGCAATAGGATTGTTAAATGTTTTTTTTATTGTTAGTAGTATTTGTTTGTAAATTGTTTTTTGTTCGATTAAATCTAATCCTAGACTTTTAAGTTGTTTTTTAACGTTATTCCATGGTAGTTGTTTTATTGTATTTGGATGATTATTACAAATCCATTCTAATAATTCATGTATTATTGTTCCTATTTCTTTTTTATTGATAGAATTTGTAATATGGATTTTTATTTTATTTGTTTTACATGAAATACTCTTCTTATTAATATATGAAGGATTTATATAATATTTTTGAGGTAATTTATACAATAAAGATTGGATTTTATAAGTTTTAATATTTGTTTTTAAATTTTGTTTATTTAATATAAATTTTTGTTTTTTTAATAGTGAACGAAAAGAAAATTGTGATTCTTTTTTTTTATGGTCAAATAAATATATATTTTTTTTAGCGCGTGTTAATGCTACATATAAAAGACGTTGTAATTCGTAGAAATCTTTTTTTTTGTCTATATTTTTAATATAGTCATATAGTGATATATGTTTTTTATTGTAAATGTTTTCTATAGGATATATTAATGGTGATTTAGAAAAATTTTTTTCTGGAATTTTTAAATAACGAAATAGTGGGTTAATGTTTTTGTTTGTTGCATAACTTAAGTAAGGCAAGATGATAGAATCAAATTCTAATCCTTTTGCTTTATGTATAGTCATTATTTCTATTTGTGATGTAGTATATTTATGAGAATATAATTTTTTTAATTCTTTTTCTATTACATTTAAATTGATAAATTTTCCTTCAACATTAAATTGTTCAATTAGTTCCCAGAATTTTTCCAAATCTTCTTCTTCTTCTTGTGTAAGAATATGTTTTATGTGAAGTTTTTTAAGTATATTTATTATCCAATGTACTAGTGGTTGTTGATATCTTTGATTTAAAGCATTATGGATGTGTTTGAAAATAAATTTTGTACGATATTTTCCTTCGTTACTAATTTTTGGAATGTTATCTATTTTTAATAATGTTTGGTAAATAGATTTTTTTTGTGAAAAATTAGCAATGTGATATATGTCAGATATGGATAGTCCACAAAATTGACTTCTTAGTAAAGCTAGCCATGTTAATCGATTTCCTGGAAGTAATAGAACTTGAGTCAATATCCATATGTCTTGTATATGAGGTAAATTTAATATAGGATTGATTTCAGTTCCATGAAATAAAATATTGTTTTTTTTTAATGAATTAATAATTTGAGGTAATTGAGATCTAGATCGGATAAGTATAGCAATTTTATCTTTAGGGTTTTTTTTAGTTTCTTGTTTTATTAAATTAGCAATTGCTTCAGATTCTTCGGTAAAATTATTATATGATTTAGAATAAATATTGCTTTCTTTATTATAATTAGTACTTATTGAAGGAGAAAACTTAACAGCGCCATATTTATTATTATTGGATGTTGGAAAAATATTAGTGCAATATTTATTTATCCAATTGGTTAAATTAATAGTAGATCGAAAATTATATTTTAATTGTAATGATTTAATTTTTATATGTGCAATTCCTTCTTTCTTGATTTTTTCAAATAGTCCAACTTCTGCTTGTCGGAATCGATAAATTGATTGCATTGGATCTCCAACTAGAAATACAGTTTTTTTATTTGTTTTTTTATTTGTTCTCCAGTTTTTAATTATTTTTTTAAATAATTTATATTGTTGTATTGAAGTATCTTGAAATTCGTCAATTAATAAATGATGTATATTATTTTTGATGTAATTTGATAGATCATAAAGTTGGTTTTTATTTTTAAATGCTAATAATATTTCTTGAGAGATATATGAAAAATCAACTGTATTGTTTTGGTAAAAAATTGTATGTAAATGTGTAATTAGATTTGGCAATAAGATGTATAATGATTGAAGAATTTGCCATTGCTTTTTGGGATAATGTATAGATGGTAGATTTTTAATTTTGATAAGAATTTTACAAAATTTTGGTAATGTTTGTAGTATGTTTAAGATGTTTTTATTTTCGTTTTTCAAAAAATTATATGTTTTATTATCATAATTATTTTTTTTAAATCCTACATGATGATTAATTTTTTTTCTTAGTTGATTTTTAGAATTTATTAATAAAAAAGATAAACTTTTTGCTATGTGTTGATTTATTTTAGTATAATGATTCCATTTTTTTAATATTTGTAATTTTGGTAAAATTTTTTTATTAGAATTTATGATTTTTATTACAAAAGAAAAAATTTTTTTCCAATATATTGTTGATATGCTATTTTTTAAATTAGAAATTTCTTTTTTTTCAATAAAAGAAAGTATTTTTTCATAATATGTTTTATTGATATGTTGTTGTTTAAATATAAATGACATCCATTGTTCTCTATTGGATAGTAGATTGATTAGTAGTGTAAATAATTTATTTTGATTGTTATTTACATGTTGTAAAATTAGTTTTAAATGATTTTTTAGATCAATATGTTTTGTAATTTTATAAAAAAAATTTTTAACTGCTTTTTCATATAAATGTTGAGGTTTATCTGTAATATAAAATTGTGTAATTTGTGTATTTTTTTTAGGAAAAATTTTGTATAAATCGAGACATAATGCATCTATTGTGAGTATACGTAATTTATGTAATTGATATAGGATATTTTTATTTTTATTTAGTTTTAATGCTTTTTTTGCATAATCAATAGTATTTTTTTGATATGTGTCATATGTATTATTTTTAATAGAATTTTTATTTTCAATAATATGTTGTATTATGTTTATAATACGATTTCGTATTTCATTAGCTGATTTTTTGGTAAATGTTATTATTAATATATATTCTGGTTTTTTTGTAACTGATAAGAGTTTTAAATAGCGTTGTATTAGTAATTCTGTTTTTCCAGATCCTGCTGGTGCTTGTACTATATAAGAATGGGATGTATTAGTAGCTTCTATTCTATAAAGTTGATCTTTTATTTTCATATAAGTTAGATCTTAATTTAAATTATTTAATAGTTAAAAATTTATTTTTTTTTAGTATAGAAATTAAGAATTTTTATTAGTTAATATTTTCAATATTTTATTGTATTTAGTAATTTTTTATTAAATATTAGTTGTACGGTTAGGTTTTATAATAATTTTATTTTTAAATTTTTATGTTTTCTATAAGTTTATTATGTAAGATTTTATATAAATATTTACTATTTAGTTTTTTTTTAATTACAAAATTAAAATATATTTTTTCAGGGTTTAAATAGATAGTTTTTATTTTTTTAGAATTGAATATATTCATGATGATAGAATTTATTTGGTAAAATAAATAGTTAATATTATTACCAATTATAGTAATAATACTGCAATCTTTTATTAATTGAATTTTTTCTATTTTTTTTATTTTATTAAGAAAATAATTTAAATGGTGTTTTTTTTGATTGTTTTTAAATTTATTTTTTAAATAAAGAATTGTATTAGGTTTTAAATAAAATAATGATTTTATTTTAAATTTATATAGGTTAATAATTGAAATAATATTTAGTATTGATTTTATATTTTTCTGTGTATGTATTTTTATTACATTAATATGGTCTTGTATTTGTATAGATTTAATGGGCAAAATTTTTGAGCAAGTTTTTTTAGATATATATGTTCCTATGTGTTGTGGCTTGTAAATATTTCTGATTATAATAGGAATGTTATATTTTTTAACTGGAAATATGCAGTTAGGATGTAAAATACTATTTCCAATAGATATGATTTTTTGTGTTTCGTTATAATTTAAATTATTTAATAATTTTGCATATGGGAAGATGTTAGGATTAATTGTAAAAAGTCCAGGTACATCTTTCCAGATTTCGCAGTAATTAACTTTTAATATAGAAGATAGTAGTGTTGCCGAGGTATCTGAACTATTTCTTCCTAATAACACTGTATCTCCATTTGGATTAGATGCAATAAATCCTTGAGTAATAATACTTTCAGCTCCGGAATTAATAAATTGTTTTTTAAGTACTTTATTTTTTTGAATTTTATAATAAGCGGAAAGGTAATTTTTTGTATTTTTTCCTGGAATTGGGGTTGATATTAATGCTTTTCGTATATCATACCATATGCAATTAATTCCTTTTTTTTTTAAAAAAGCACATCCTATTCGTGTAATCATAAATTCTCCTAAACTTAAAATTTGAGCTTTTATTTTTGCTGAATTTTTTTTAATTAAAAAAATGTTTTTAAGTAGTTTTTTTAATTTTTTTAGGTCTAATGCAATAATTTTTGATGGCAATTTTAGAGAATGAGTTAATTGTGTATGACGAAATTTAATTTCAGTTTCTATATTTTGATAATATTTTCCACTTATAGCTAATGTTGTTGCTTTTTCTAGTTTATTGGAAATATTTTTAATGGCTGAACAAACAATAATTGGTTGTTTTCCATTTTTAATGTGATTTTTTATTATTAGTGCAATGTTTTCCCAAGTTTCAATTGAAGAGACACTGGATCCTCCAAATTTTACTACTAATTGATGCATTTTAATATTTTTTATTTAAGTTTTAAATTATTTATAATTTTTATAAAAAAGTGTGTATGATACTTAATTGGTATTATTAAATTTTATGTTAAAGTATAAAACATTTTGTTTAAATTTATTTTATAAATGAATTAAATATTGTAATTATTTTATTAATTTATGAATAAATATTTGTTTGTTTTTTGGTTGATAACTTTATATTATATATAAATGAATATATTTTATTGATATATTTTGTGCTTAAATATGTAGTTTCTTACTAGTTTAGGAATATATTTTTTTATTATTTTTTTATTTAAATATTTTCTTATTAATCTAGAAGATATGTAAATAGAATTTATATTAAAAAAATATATACAACCATGTGTATTATGGTGTAATAAGTTAAAATCAAGTATCTTATGTTTATGGATTAATGCTTTTATTGTTTTTGAATAATTTATAGTAATTCCTGCTCTGTTTATTATTATTAAATTTGATAAATTTAATATTTTTTTCCAAGAAAACCAAAATTGTATTGTATTAAATACATCTGTTCCCATAACCATAGATATGGGAGTATGAATTCCAAATTTATTTCGTAAATATTTTAATGTTACATATGTATATGACGGTGTTTTCTTGTTTAATTCATAATAATTAATAGAAAAATTTTTTTTGTTTTCAAGAAAAGCTAATTTTAACATTTCTATACGTTGCATATCTGTAGCAAAATTTTTATGATATTTGAATTTTGAGTGTTTACATGGTACAAATAAGATTTTTTTAAAATTTAAATTATTTTGAATGTTATTAGCAACATTAATATGTCCATTATGAATTGGATCAAATGAACCTCCATAAATGATAATACTATTGTTTTTCATTAGTTAAATTTGTTCCTATTAATTTATTACAGCATAAAGAAAGTGTTATGTTTTCTAACATATTCCAAAATATTTTCTTTGAATTAAATTGTGTATTTATATTTAAATGAATATTTATACATTGTTGTAATAATATTAGTAATATTTTTTTATTAATATTTTTTAGAAAAGTTTTATATGAATTGTTGTATTGTCCTAAAATTTTTAAATTAGTATTAGTTTTGTTAAGAAAAATTATGTTTTTTAATCGGATTATTTTTTTAATTTCATTAGTTAATAAATATAGAATATTAATTAATTTTGTTTCTTCATATTTATTTTGAAAAAAATTTATTATTTTATATGGATTTTTTGTTAATAAAATTTTAATAAAATTATTTGAACTGTAGTAGTGAGAATCTAAAATTTTTTTTGCTTCAAATAACGTAATTGATTTATTTTTTTTTAATATAAAAAAAAGTTTTAAAATTTTTGAACAAGTATATATATTTTTTTTTGAATATTTCCAAATGATGTATGGTATTTTTGTATCAAATTGGATGTTTTTGTTGTTCAATTGTTGAGAAATCCAATTGTAAATAATTTTTAAGGATATTTTTTTTATTTCAATTATTTTAATTTTATTAGAATTACTAAATTCTTTAAGCTGTGATTTAATTAGAAATGGAAAATGTAGTGCTAGTACACAATATGGATTGATAGATTTTATGCATTGTTTTATAAGTTTTTTTTCTTCAATATTTAGTTTTTTTTCATTAAAAAAAATATTAAAAATAAAAGTTTTATATAACAATGGATAGATTGAGATTTTTTTTTGAATGTGAATTAATTCTGATATTTTTTTTGTAAAAATATTAATTGTTTCATATTGTTTATTAGAAATTAATAGTGTTTGTATATATTTTTTGTAAAATCTTAAAAAGATAGCTTCATTTCCAATAAAAAAGTAAATTTTATTCGAAAAATCATTTGTTGTCTTTATATTATTCATAATTTTTTATATAGATATTTTATTTTTTAGTGGAAAGTAATTTACAAAACTTTTTAATAAATGAAAAGAATTTTTTAATTTAAATTAATTAAAGTTATTTTTATTTAAATAAATTGTCAGTTATATTTATTTTAAAGGTTTTTATAAATTGCAAAATATTTTAAATTAATAGTAATAAAATATTATTATTTTACAATTAAATTTATTATTTTTTTATTAACGATATAAATCATATTTTCGATTTTTTTTTCTTTTAAATATTTTTTCATATGTAGTTTTGTTAAAGATAATAATTTTTGTTTTGAAATATTTTTTGGTGTTTTTAAGAAAGATTTAAATTTTCCATTTATTTGTATAAAAATTTTTTCCTCATTAAAGTTAACAATTTTTTTATTTATTTTTGGCCATTTTGCATTGACTATGATATTTTTAAATCCTAAATTGATCCATAAAATATGGCAAATGTGTGGCGCAATTGGAGCTAATACTCTTAATAATATACTTGTACTAATATAAATAAGATATTTATCTTCTTTTGTATTAATAGTAAATTTAGTCATTTTTTTAAAAAGTTTCATTGAGTTTGATACAATTGTGTTAAATTTATAATTTTTATAACTGAAATTGATTTTTTCTAAACTTTCGTATATGAAAGAATAAAATTTTTTTAATTTGTGTTCAGATTTTTCTAATTTTAGAAAATCATCATTTATAGTTGAATTGTTCAGTTTTAAATATAATTCTCTGTTTTTGTATAAAAAATTCCAAAGTTTTGTTAGAAATTTATATATTCCTTTTATGGTATTACTAGAAGACCATTCTAAATTTTGTTCTGGAGGAGCTAGAAATATAATAAATAGTCGTGTTGCATCAGCTCCGTATTTGTCGATTAAATCATTTACATTTATTGTGTTTCCCAATGATTTAGACATTTTATGTCCATCTTTTATAACCATTCCTTGAGTAAGTAATTTTTTAAATGGTTCATTATATTTTACTAATTTTTCATCTCTCATGAGTTTATAGAAAAATCTAGAATATAATAAATGCATAACAGCATGTTCAATTCCTCCAATATATTGATCGACTGGCATCCAATAGTGAGTTTCATTATCAGTCATTGAATTATTTTTTGTGGAACAAGTAAATTTAATATAATACCAAGAAGATTGAAAAAACGTATCTAAAGTATCTGTATCTCTAGTAGCATTTTTTTTACATTTATAACATTTTATTTTATAAAAATTAGGAAAATTAGATAAAGATAGTTTTGTATGTTTGAAAGAATTTATTTTAGGTAAAATTACTGGTAAATGTTTTTTTTGAACTGGGATTATACCGCATTGATTGCAATGAATCATTGGGATAGGAGTTCCCCAGTATCGTTGCCTAGATATACTCCAATCTCTAATACGTAAGTTGATAGAAGTATTTCCGTAACCATGTTTTATTAAGAAATGGATAATTTTTTCACTTGCTTTTTTTGAAGATAAGTTATTAAATTGTCCTGAATTTGTTAAATAACCTTCTTTTGTAAATGCGGATTGATTATAATCGTGTTTTGATCTATTAAAAGGAACAATAACTTCTTTTATAGGTATATTGTTTTGCTTTGCAAATTCCCAATTACATTGATCGTGTGCTGGTGCTACCATTATTGCTTTTAAATTATATTGCATTAATATAAAATTAACTATCCAAATAGGAATTTTTTTTTTAGTAATTGGGTGGATTGCAATAATATGAGTTTTTATTCCATATTTTTTTGAGGTAACTATATTTTCTTCTGTTATTGCTGTTTTATAGCATTTTTTAATGAAATTACTAATATTTTTATCTTGTTTTGCAATTTCTTTTGCTAAAAAATGGTCAGGAGCTATAGCTATATATGTTACTCCCATAATAAGATCTAATCTTGTTGTATATATTTTTAATAATTTTGTATTATGGTTAATTTGAAAATTAATTTCGTATCCTTTCGATTTTCCTATCCAATTATATTGCATTTGTTTTACTTTATTAGGCCATTTGTTTAATGTATTTAAATTTTTTAATAATTCATTTGCATATGAAGTTATTTTGATAAACCATTGTGATATTTCTTTTTGTTCTATTATAGCTCCTGATCTCCATCCTTTTCCGTTAATTACTTGTTCATTAGCTAATACTGTTTTATCTACTGGATCCCAATTAACAAGAGTTTTTTTTCTGTAGATAAGTCCTTTTTTATATAATTTAATAAAAAACCATTGTTCCCATTGGTAATAATTTGGATCGCATGTATTGATTTCTCTATTCCAATCATATGAGTTTCCTAATTTTAACAGTTGTTTTTTCATACGTTTTATATTATTCTCTGTCCATTTTTGTGGATTAATTTTGTGTTTTATAGCAGCATTTTCAGCTGGGAGACCAAATGCATCCCATCCAATTGGATGTAGTACATTTTTTCCTAACGATCTTTGATATCTAGCTATGATATCACTTATTGTGTAATTACGTACATGTCCTATATGTAAATCTCCACTTGGATATGGAAACATAGATAAGCAGTAGAATTTTTTTTTATTTGAATCTTTAAAAACATTAAAAATTTTTTTTTCTTTCCAATATTTTTGAGTAGTTTTTTCAATTTTTTTTGGAAGGTAGTTTATATCCATTTTATATATTTAATAAAATAAATTTTGTGATTGAAATAAAAGTTTTATTTTTTAATATTTTTTTATATATTTATTATTATTGAATAAGTTCTAGAGATAATTGATTTTGAATAATTATAAATGATAATAATAAAATATAAAATATAATTTTATTAATACATTAAAAAAAATGATAGTATATAAAGTGTTATTTATTATTTTTTAGATAAAAATTAAAAATATTATGAATATAATTAATATTTATACGTTTTTGTATAGATGTATATTCATAATTATTCAACGTTAGATATTTTTTTTGAGAAACTTAATTTAATTTTATATTTATTAGTTTATATCTTAATATAATCTAATACTATTTTAGTGTTTTTATAAATTGGGTAATTTTGTTTATAGGAATTAGATATCTTTCTTTATTTTTTCTGGATTTATATTCAATAAGATTATTTTTTATATTTTTATAACTAATAATTAAATGATGTGGTATGCCAATTAAATCATGATCCATAAATAGAATACCAGGTTTTTCATTTCTATCATCCAATAAAACATCCCAATTTTCTTTAATTAGTTGTTCATATATATTTTCTGATATAGTTTTAATTAAATTTGATTGATGTGCATTTATTGGAATTATAACTATTTGAAATGGAGCAATTTCAAATGGCCATATAATTCCGTTTGCATCATGAAATTGTTCAATAATAGCAGCGATTATTCGACTAACTCCAAATCCATAGCATCCCATGATTAAGTTTGTTAGTTTATGATTTTTATTTAAAATTTTTGCATTTAGTATTTTTGAATATTTATTTCCAATTTGAAATATATGTGCTATTTCTATTCCTTTACAAGATTTTAATTTTCCTTTTCCGTCTGGACTTAGATCTCCTACTTGTACTTTTCTTAGATCATAAACATCATTATAGTGTACGTCTTTTCCCCATTTAACATTTAAGTAAAATTTATTTATTTCATTGGCTCCGCAAATAAAATCGTTTACCATCAGAGCATGGTAATCAACAATAATTGGAATTTTTAAGTTGATTGGTCCTAAAAAGCAAGGTAATGTATTAAAAATTTTTTTTATAGTTTTTTCTTTAATTAATTTTATTGGTGATTTTATTAATGGATGTTTTTCAGCTTTAGTTAAATTAAGTTCATCATTTTCTTTTAAAATGAGTGCTATAAATGGATTATGTTTTCCTTCAACGATAAAAGTTTTTATAATTTTTTCTTTTTTTGCTTTAAAAAAAATAGATATTTCATTGTTTGATGTAATTTCAAATATTTTTTTATTTGTTTTAATATTATTATTATTATTATTATTAGATTTTATTATAGATTGATAGTGTTTTATTGAAGATTTTAAATCAGTAGCTTGTTCTAAATTTGCAGCATAATTACTTTTATTACTATATATAATTATATCTTCTCCAATATTTGTTAAGATTTGGAATTCATGTGATATATCCCCTCCTATATTTCCGTTATTAGCTTTTACAATACGATAATTTAATTTTAATTTATTAAGTATATTACAATAAGTTTCTCGCATTATTTTATAAGTGTTTTTTAAACATTCATCGTTTAAGTGAAAAGAGTAAGCATCTTTCATAATAAATTCTTGTGTTCTTATTGTTCCAAATCTTGGTCTAATTTCATTTCTAAATTTATTTTGAATTTGATAAAAAATAATAGGTAATTGTTTATAAGATTTTAGTTCGTGTTTAATTAATTTAGTAATAATTTCTTCATGAGTAGGAGATAAACAATATTCTTTGTGACGATTATCCTTTAATTTCATTAACTGATTTCCAAATATGTTCCATCTTCCAGTTTTTTTCCATAATGTTGATGGTTGTAATATTGGCATAAGTATTTCTATTGCGTTATTTTTATTCATTTCTTGTCTAATTAAATTTTTTATTTTTTGCAGTATTTTTAACCCTAGTGGCATCCATGTATATAATCCTGTACTAATTTTTCGTATAATCCCAGATTTTATCATTAATTGATAAGAGATATTTTCTTCATTATTTATAGAATTTTTATTTGTTGATAAAAACCATTTAGATATGCGCATTATTTATATAGTTAGTGTATAACAATATTATTATTATATATATTATATGTATAAATTTTTATTTGGAAAAATAATGTATTAAGATTTAATTAATTATTATGAGTTATTTAAAAAGTTATTTTAAATATTTTGGTTTTTTTAAATTTTATTATTTTTTTATTTGTTAGAAGTTAACAATTACTATTTTTAAATCTTAAAATTTTATGTTTTTATATATATTATTATTATAATAAATAGATTTTATAATATAAATGTTTTTTTATTTGAATGGTCAATTATTGGAGTTGTAATCGTTTCAAACAATATATTTTTTTTTATAATTTTATTATTATGAATAATAAATAAAATTCCTTTCATTGTTAATTTATTTTTTAATATAAAAAATAGTTTTCCGTTAGATAAAAATTTTAATAGGTGTGAAATTTTATTTTCATTAATTGCTGCTGTACATATTAATATATCAAATATGTGTTGATTGTTATCTTTATAGATATTAAAATCTTTTTTGATTAGTTTTGTATTTTTGATAGATAAAATTTTTAATTTATCTTTAGCTGTTTTTATAAATTCTTCATAATAATCAATGCTTATGATTTTTTTAGATAATTTACTTAATATTGCTGTAAAAAATCCTGTTCCTGTTCCTATTTCTAATATTTTTTCATTTCCTTTTAACAGTAAGGACTGTAAAATAATAGCTTCTTCTAATGGAGTTAACATATATTGATTATAATTTATTGGTATTCTCATATCAGAGTAGGCAAATGTTTTAAGTTTATTATGAACAAAAATATGTCTAGGTATAGTATTGAAAATATCAAGGATTTTTGGATCTGTTATATATCCATAATATAATTGTTTTTTTAACATATTATTTTTTTTTTTGTTCATTGTGAATATTATATAATATAATTTAAAAATTATTTTTATTTTAATTGATTTTAAAATTAGTTTTTTTTATTAAACATAATATTTTGAATAAAATGATAATTTTTATTTTAAGAATATTTTATTAAAATATCAAAACAAAGTTATTTTTTCATTTGGTGTAGGATACATTATGATAATAGTATTTTATTATTAGATTTTAAATTTAATAAAAATTATCAATATTTAACCTGTTGTAATTTAGTATTGTAAATTATCCAATTTAAAATTAATTATAAAAGAAGATCATTTTTGTTTTTAGGAAATTTATAGAACTGTACTGTTTAATATATATGTTATTATATAATTTTAGATTATTTTTAGTTAAAATTAATTTTTAATTTAAGATTATTTAATAATTTTATGATTAAGTTTTTTATTATATTTATAATGATTCCCATCATAAGCCATAAATTATTGTTATTTAATAAATCAACTTTAGTAGTGGATGATTATGGATATGTTCATCAGACATTGTTTTATTTAAAAGACAAAAGAGGTAGAAATGAGTTTCCATTGAAGATTTTATCAAATGGAAAAAAACAATTTATTTTTAATCCTAGGAAGTATATGTGGGCTGTTTATAATAAATATGGAGATCGAATAATGACAGGAAGTGCTTCTGGTGGAAAAGATTTTTGCAAAGATTTAGGAAAATCATGTCGTACTGTAATTGGTAGTTTTTATATTTATCATAAAAAAGGAGTAAATTGTCGTTCTAATGAATTTTTTATAAATAAAAGTAATTTAGGAGTTAAAATGCCTTATTGTATGTTTTTTTTTCGTGGATTTAGTATACATGCTGCTTATGAAGTTCCACATGCAAATTCTAGTCATGGTTGTATTAAAGTGTTTCCTAGTGCTGCAGAGTGGCTAAATAAATATTTTATACGAATAGGTACTCAGGTTGTAGTGCTTCCTTACTAATTTATTATTTTTTAATTGTTTTTTATTTAGTATAAAAGTTCTTCTATAAATTTTTTTATTAACTTATTAAGTTTTTTTTCTATTTTTGATGCCATTGCAAGCACTGTTTCATGTGTATGATTTGTAGATACAATACCTGTGGCATAATTTGTAATTCCTGCAATTGCGATAATTTTCATTCCGCAATGTTTTGCTAATAAGACTTCTGGAATAGTAGACATACCTATTGCATCTCCTCCTAATATTTTAAATGCTTTTATTTCTGCTGCTGTTTCATAATTAGGTCCTAATACTGAAATATATACTCCTTGATGTAAAATAATATTTTCTTTTTTAGCTATTATTAACATTTTTTCTTTTAATTTTGTATCATATAAATTGTTTAATGATAGAAATCTTGGTCCAAATTCTTCATCATTAATTCCAACTAGCGGATTATTTGGTTGCATATTTATATGATCAGTTAAAATCATAATTTCTCCTGGTTTAATTTTTTTTTTTAGAGATCCAGATGCATTAGTGCATAAAAAATATTGACAACCTAATAATTTTAATGTTCTAACGTATGTTTTCATTGTATGAAAATTTGTTCCTTCATAACTATGACTTCTTCCTTGTAAACATACAACATCTTTTCCTGATATATTTCCTAATATTAAGTTCCCATTATGACCATTTACTGTGCAATTTGGAAATCCTGGTAGATCTTTATATTTAATAAGAATAGTATTACTCAACATTGATGATAGGTTTCCTAAACCTGATCCAAGTATGATTCCTATAATTGGCTTAAAGTAAGGATTTTTTTTTTTTATTTTTTTTGTGGATATATGTGCTAATGTTATTTTTTTTTTTTGCATTTTTAAAATTTTGTATTGTTAAATATAAATATTTTATATCAAAATAGTTTTGATTAATATCTTATATTAAATAATTGTGTAATATTTTATTAATCGTTATAACTTGTTATAAGTTATTTTTATAAGTAAAATTTAAATGTAGGTTTTTATGAATAAATTATGTTATAAAGAATTTGTTAAGTTAGAAAGAATAGGTAGTTTATTAGTTTTTCTTTTTGCTTTGTTTGCAATAATTTTATCAAATTCTTCATATTATTATTTTTATAAAAAAGTATTAAATTACGTAGTTCAAATAAAAATATTTAATTTTTTGGTTGCAAAATCGTTATTATCATTAGTAAATGATGGTCTAATGATTATCTATTTTATATTAGTTGGTCTTGAAGTCATAGATATTCTTATAGAAAATTTTCTTGTTAATAAAATTAGTATATTAATTTTTAATATTGTTGTTTTTAGCGGTTTGGTTTTTCCAGCGTTTATATTTTTTATTTTTAATAAAAATTATGTAGAATATTTGAAGGGATGGTCTATACCGATTTCTACTGATATTGTTTTTTCTTCAAGTGTTATTAATTTTTTAAATCCTTGTGTTTCTTATTCTTTGAAAAGTTTATTAACTGTTATTTCTGTTTTTGATGATATACAATCAATGATTGTTATATCTATTTTTTATGTTAAAAAAGTTCCTTTATTTTTAGGATTGTTTTTAATTAGTATTATATTAATTTATTTATTTTATTTTAATTTTAAAAATTCCTTATTGTTTATAATTATTGGATTTTTTTCATTATTTTTTCTTTTTAAATCAGGTATTCATGGAGTTTTATCTGGAATCATTATATCTATAATTGTTTCTAAATATAAAAATTTAATTTTTTTAATATATTTTAAAAAGTATTTAAAATATTTTGTAACATTTTTTATTTTACCAATATTTGCTTTAGTAAATTCTGGTATAGTGTTTGTAAATTTTAATTTTTCAATGTTATTACATCCTATTTTTCTTGGTGTATTTTTTGGTTTATTGATAGGAAAGCAAATTGGTATATTTTTACCGTTGTTTTTTTTTATTAAAGTTAAACGTTTGTTAAAATTAGATCATGATGTTAAATCATTAGATATTTATGGAATTTCTTTACTTTGCGGAATTGGATTTACTATGAGTATATTTATTGGATCGATATCATATCATTATGATTTATATTATATGACTTTAGCTAAAGAAGGTATATTTTTAGGTTCATTTTGTTCTGGAATTTTAGGTGTTTTTGTTTTAAATAATATACATATAAAAAGAAATAATAACTTTGTTTAAAAAGATCTAAATCAATTTATTTTAAACTATTTTATAGTTAGTTATTTTATAATGATTTAATATTTTAATTATTTTAATTTAAAACCTAATTTTATTAGTAATTTATTTTCTAAATTTTTCATAATTATTTTTTCTTTTTTTTCAATATGATTAAATCCTAATAGATGTAGAATTCCATGAATGATCATAAGAGCTAAATATTTTTTAAATGGTTGGTCTATTTTTTTAGATTCTATTTTTAAAATTTTTGTGCAGATAATGATATCTCCTAAGAATTGATAATTTAATTTTTTATATGTAGAGATAGAACTAGGGAAAGATAATATATTTGTAATTTTATTTTTTTTTCTGTATAAATAATTTAATTGAATTATTTCATTCGGACATACGAATTTAATAGTAATTTCAGCAGTTTTTGTTAAGTTTTTTAATATTAATTTTGCCCAAAAAATAATGGTTTTAGTTTTTATCGGTATATAGTTTTTATGTGAATATTGTATATCTATGTAATATTTTTTTTTCATAAAGTATTGTTTATCGTTTTTAATAAATTGCTTTTTTGATAGTTTTGATAAAATTTAAAAAAATTGCAAGAATATTTTATAGAGTTAATATATATGTAAATATAAATATTTATAATTAAAGTATCGAGGTTTAATTTAAATGAAAAAGCGTGTAGTTTCTGGTATACGTGCTAGTGGAGATTTACATATTGGACATTATCATGGAGTAATTAAACATTGGATTGATTTGCAAAGTCAATATGATTGTTATTTTTTTATTGCAGATTTACATGGGTTAACAACTTTTTATAAAAATTCAAATTCTATTAAGCCTTTTGTTTGGAATATGTTGGTTGATTGGTTTGCATGTGGAATAAATCCAAATATGTGTAAAATTTTTATTCAATCTTGGATTTCAGAGCATATTGAATTATTTTTATTACTTTCTATGATAACTCCGTTAAATTGGGTTGAGCATGTTCCTTTTCATAAAAATCAAAAACAAAAAAATTTTTTGAGAAAAGATTTTATGACATATGGTTTTTTAGGTTATCCTATTTTACAAAGTTCTGATATATTACTTTATAGAGCAGATTACGTTCCAATTGGTCATGATCAAATTGCTCATATTGAGTTAACTAGAAAAATTGTTAGGAAATTTAATTTTTTATATAAAGATAATAATCTTTATATAAAACATGTAATTTTTAAGGTTATTCAAGATTTAAGAAGTAATTATAATAATTGTTATATTTTTTTAAAAAAAATATTACAAAACCATGATGGATATAAGTTAATTAATGAAATTAAGTTATTTTTAGCAAATTATAAAAAGTTTCCTTTAAGAGTTAAACAGGATTTATTAAGTAAATTTGATGTTTATAGAAAAAAAATATTGAATGAACCGAAAGCAATTATAAGACATGGTTTTTCTAAGGTAGTGGGAATAGATGGAAAAAAAATGTCTAAATCACTTCATAATACAATTTCTTTGAGAGAAAATTTAAACGATGTAAAAAAAAAGATATTTTCTATGCCAACTGATCCTAATCGTATAAAAAGATATATTCCTGGAAATCCAAGAAATTGTTCTATATGGCAATTACATAATATTTATTCAACAGATTCTTTAAAAGAATGGATAAGATCTGGATGTTGTTCTGCTAAAATTGGATGTGTTGATTGTAAAAAAATAGTTGTTGATTCTATTAAAGAGGAATTATTTGTGATTCAAGAAAAAATTCAGTTTTATCAATCAAAAATAGATTTGATTAAAAGTACTGTGATAGAACACACTGAAATTGCAAAAAAAGAAGCTAAAAAAACTTTGGATGAAATAAAAATAATAATGGGTTTAGATTATTGATTCAGTCAATAAAAAATTGATATAAGATATATAAACGTTAAAATTTATTATTTTATGTAAAATATGTATAAATAATTTTAAAATTTTAAAAATATTATTAAAAATAATATATTATTATTAATAATAAATAATATTAGTATTATATGATTAACAAACTTAAGAATAGTACTAATTTTTCTAGACAAGCTGAGCAATGGTGGGATAAAAATGGACCTTGTCATATACTTCATTGTATCAATCCTGTGCGTATTGAGTTTATTTGTAGATTTTGTTCTTTATTTGAGAAGGAAGTTTTAGATATTGGTTGTGGAGGAGGTATTTTATCAGAATCTATGGCAATGTTAGGGGCAAATGTTACTGGATTAGATATTGAAAATTCTCTTATTAATATAGCAAAATATCATGCTATTAAAAAATGTCTTGTTATAGATTATTATTGCATTTCTATTGATAATTACAGTGATAAATTGTTTGATATTATTGTTT
The DNA here is from genome assembly GCF_002776555.1 of Candidatus Legionella polyplacis. GTDB lineage: Bacteria > Pseudomonadota > Gammaproteobacteria > Legionellales > Legionellaceae > Legionella_E > Legionella_E polyplacis. The sequence continues at coordinate 113,236 of NZ_CP021497.1, read as the reverse complement.
GTTTAGAATTATTAGAGCATGTTAATGATCCTTATTCAATATTATATCATTGTTATAGATTATTAAGTTCCAGTGGTTATTTATTTATATCAACTATTAACTCCGGAGTTATATCATATATACAAATGGTTGTTATAGCTGAATATTTATCAGGTTTAATACCAAAACAAACACATGATTTTCGGAAATTTATGTCTCCAAGTAAACTTGCAAGTGTTGCAAGATCTATTGGATTTAAAGTTATTGATTTAAAGGGTATGTCATATAATTTTTTTACTAAACAAGCTAAAATTATTAATAAAATATGTGTAAATTATTTTATGGTTTTGCAAAAAAAATAGATTGATATATTCATTAATATGTTATCTATAAATTTTTTATATTTTTTATTGCTTTGTATATGTTTTAAAGTAATCTATAATTTTAATAGATATTTTAGATAATCCAATTTTATTTAATTTATTTATTTTTAACCATTTTTTTATGTTTGATTTCTTATTTATAAAAGTATGGTTTGATTCAATTTGTATTGCTATTGATTTTACATTAAGTATAAAATTACTTATCGGATATTTAAACTTAGTTAATAAGTATATATTTTTAATATTATTTAAATTATATTTATTTTCAATATATTCTTTAATAGAAATTTTAAAATCAATATAAGGAATAGTCCATAATTTTGGCCAAAGTTTTTTATAAGATTGTTTTATAAGAAAAATTTCGTTATATGAATTGTATATTAATAGAAATTTTTTACATTTTGTTATATTTTTTTTATTACGGTTTTTATAAGATAACGGAGGAATTATTTTATTTTTTTTTGAGATGCAGTTTATATGTAAAGGGCAAGTTATACAGTTTGGATATCTTGATTTACAATGAAAGAAACCTAGGTCCATAATTGCTTGAGTATAATCTGCGCTACGTTTTTTTGATACACATTTATTTGCTAAGTTAATTAATTTAATATTTAAATGTTTTTGATTGTCGATATAACTTAGATTAAAATATCTATATAGTACACGTTTAGCATTAGTGTCTAGTATTGCTTTTGGTAAGTTAAAAGCTTGGGATATTATAGCAGCGGCTGTAGATGGTCCAATTCCAGGTAATTTAATTAAGAATTTTATTTGATTGGGAAAATTTCCGTTATATTTATTCCAAATAATTTTGGAAGTTTTAATTAAATTGATAGCTCTATTATAATATCCAAGTCCTGACCAATGTAAAAGAATTTCCTCTTCCGATGCTTCAGCAAGATATTGGATATTAGGAAATTTATTTATAAAACGATTATAATATGGGATGACTGTTTTTAATCGAGTTTGTTGTAACATAATTTCAGATATCCATATTTTATATGGATCTGGATTAATAGAATTTTTCCATGGTAAGTTTTTTCTTCCATATTTATCAAACCATTTTAGCAATGGTTTAGTAAATGTTTCTTCAATGTTTTTCATATTTTTTTTAAGTGAAGTAAAATTTACTTTTTAATATTTTTATTATTTAATTTTACGTGTTATTTTTGTTTATTAAAATTTAATATTTTTTTAAATATTTTTTTAATAAAAATTGTTATTTTTAATTTTTATAAAAAATTATAATGTTTGTTATTTAAAATATTAATTTTATTGATTTTTATGTAATTTTAAAATTTATAGTATTATTAATTTTATGAGATCTAATATAAAGAAATTTATTAAAGAGTTAAGAAAAAAAATTAAACTTTATGATTATTATTATTATAATCTTAATAGATCTTTAGTTTCAGATTTTGTTTATGATAAGTGTTTTGAACAATTAAAAGAATTAGAAATAAAATATCCAGAATATATCAATTCTAATTCTCCGACACAATTGATTGGTACAAATCCTAGTAGTTGTTTTAAAAAAATTTTTCATAAAAAATCTATGTTGTCATTATCAAATGTTTATTCTTTTGAAGAATTAAAAAAGTTTTTTAATTGCATTTGTAAAAAATATTTTAAGGATATTAATAGTATTTTTTTTACTTGTGAACCAAAATTTGATGGAGTAGCAATTAATTTAGTTTATAAAGATGGAAAATTAGTGCATGCTATAACACGTGGAAATGGATTGGTTGGAGAAGATGTTACTGTGAATGTAAAGAATATATCTGATATTCCATTAATATTACCAAAAAATGTAAATTTTAATTTCATTGAAATTCGAGGAGAAATATATATTGCAAAGAAAGATTTTCTTTTAGTGAATAAAATAGCTAAATTTTCAAATAAATCTGTTTTTGCTACTGCTAGAAATGCGGCTTCAGGTGTTTTACGTAGATTAAATAATAATTTATATCAAAATGTACCATTATCAATATATTGTTATGGTATTGGTTCTTTTAGTGGTTTTTTTTTACCAAATAGTCATTTTTTTCGATTACAATTTTTAAAAAGTATAGGGTTTAAAATAAGTTCTAAAATTAAATTGGTTAAGGGATTAGATTCTTGTTTTTTTTATTATGAGCAGCTTAGAAAAAGTCGTATAAGTTTTCCATATGAAATTGATGGTATAGTATGCAAAGTTGATAATATTTGTTTACAAGATAAACTAGGATATTCAGCTCGTTTTCCAAAATATGCTTGTGCATATAAATTTTTATCAATAGAAAAAGAATCTAGGATAATTTCAGTAGATTTTCAGGTTAGTAGATTTGGTGTTTTAACTCCAGTAGCTAAGTTAGATCCTATTTGTATTAATGGAGTAGTAATTAAAAGGGTTACTTTAAATAATTTTAATGATATTTATCGAAAAGATATTCATATTGGTGATTTTGTTAAGATATGTAGATCTGGAGATGTTATTCCTAAAATTTTATCTATTATTTTGGAAAAAAGAACTTGTTTTGTTAAAAAAATAAATTTTCCTAAAAATTGTCCTGTTTGTAATTCTTTTGTTATTAGTAATTTTAAACGATCTGTATTTTTTTGTACTGGGGGATTGTTTTGTCTTGCCCAATTAAAACGAACATTAAAACATTTTTCCTCAAGTGAGGCTATGGATATTAGGGGAGTTGGTGTATCTATAATTAATAAATTGGTTGAGATCAATTTGGTTAGATCTATATCTGATTTATATTCTTTGCGGATAAATGATTTTTTAAAAGTACCAGGAATAGGTTTAAAATCTTCTAAAAAACTTTTTAAATCTATTAAAAATAGTAAAAATACTACGTTTGCAAGATTTTTATATGCTTTAGGTATTAAAGGGATAGGAGTAGTACATTCACGTTTGTTGTCTTTTAATTTTCAAACAATTAAAGATTTAAAATTAGCTACATTGGATAAATTGTTATCTATTAAAAATATTGGATTTACACGTGCAAAAAATATTTTGTCATTTTTAAATGAAAAAAAAAATTTAGATGTGATTAATGAGTTATTAGATTTTGGAATTTCTTGGAAAATAAATATTAAATTATTAAATAATAAAAATTTTGATTTTTTTAATGGAAAAATTATTGTTTTTACTGGAACATTAACTAAAATAAAGCGAAAAGATATTAAGATGTATATGTTGAATATGGGAGCTACAATTAATAATCATATTTCTAAAAATACTGATTACCTTATTAAAGGCATTAATCCTGGTTCAAAATTGAATAAAGCGATTAAATTTGGAATTAATATTTTAAATGAAAGTAATTTTTTTAAAATATTAAAAATGTATAATAATGATTTTAAAAATGAAAAGTAAAAAAAGATTTGTTCATTTACGTTTACATACTGAATTTTCTATTGTGGATGGATTGATTAGAATTCCATTATTAATGAAAAGATTACAAGATATGAATATGAACTCTGTTGCTGTTACTGAGTTTTGTAATCTTTTTTCAGTTATTAAGGTATATAAGTCTGCTATTAAAAATGGGATTAAACCTATTTTTGGTAGTGATTTACTATATTGTTTATCTGACAATTTAAAACAAATATCATCTTTAGTTTTGTTATGTCAAAATGAAAAAGGTTACAAGAATTTGATGACTCTTATATCAAAATCATATCAAAATAAATTATTTGGCAGCAAAATTGATTTGCCTTTAATATATAGTTCGTGGTTAAGGAATTGTTCAGATGGTTTAATTGCTTTATCTGGTGGAAGGTTAGGTTGTATTGGAAAAGCTTTATTGTTGAATGATGAAAAATTAGCTTTAAAATTAGCTAAATTCTTTTCAGAAATTTTTTATAATCGATTTTATTTGGAGATTCAAAGAACTGGAAGATTAGGGGAATCTGAATATAATAAAAAAATAATTTGTTTAGCTGATAAATTAGGTTTACCATTAGTTGCTACAAATGATGTTTGTTTTTTGTATCAAAATGATTTTGAAGCTCATGAAGTACGTGTTTGTATTAATAAAGGTTATACATTATCTAACAGTGATTGTTATAAAAAATATAGTTCTCAACAGTATTTACGTTCTGTAGAAGAAATGGTTGTTTTATTTAAAGATTTACCGCAGGCAATAGAAAATACAGTTGAAATTTCTAAGCGTTGTACGGTTATGTTTAATACTACTAATAAATATTTACCTAATTTTTTTACACCTAATGGTGAAAAAGTTGAGGATTATTTATTTGATTTATCTATGAAAGGATTGTTTAATCGTTTTAAAAGTATTATTTATTTGAGAGAATTAAATATCAGTAATAAGCTTTTTTTAAAATATAAAGAAAGATTAAAAAATGAATTGCATATTATTAATAAAATGGGTTTTGCTAGTTATTTTCTTATTGTTGCTGATTTTATTTGTTGGGCTAAAAAAAATAAGATTTCTGTTGGACCTGGTAGAGGATCTGGAGCTGGTTCTCTTGTTGCATATTCTTTAAATATTACTGATATAGATCCGATAAAATATAAATTATTTTTTGAGCGTTTTTTAAATCCAGAAAGAGTTTTTATGCCTGATTTTGATATTGATTTTTGTATTTTAGGAAGAGATCGTGTTATTGAATATGTTTCAAAAAAATATGGAAAAGAAAATGTATCTAAAATTATTACATTTGGTACTTTATCTGCAAAAGCGGTTGTTAGAGATGTTGGTCGTGTTTTAGGGTATCCTTATAGTTTTGTTGATAAAATAGCAAAATTAATTCCTTATACGTTAGGTGTATCTTTATATGAAGCATTATCTAAAAATCATATTTTAATGAGTCGTTATAATGATGAAGAAGAAGTAAGAGAATTAATTGATTTATCAATGAAACTTGAAGGAATTGTTAGAAATGTTAGTAAACATGCTGGAGGAGTAGTAATTTCACCTTCGAAATTAACTAATTTTACTGCTATTTATTGTGAGAAAGATTCTTTACAATTTATGAGTCAATTGGATAAAAGTGATCTTGAATATATTGGACTAATAAAATTTGATTTTTTAGGTTTAAAAACTTTGACAATTATAGATTGGGCGATTTCTTTTATAAATAAAGAAAAAGAAAGATCCAATAAGGAATATGTTAATATAAGTTTATTACCTCTTAATGATGAAAAGACATTTTCTTTACTTCAATCTTGTAATACTATTGGTATTTTTCAATTAGAATCATATGGAATGAGAAAATTAATAAAAAAAATAAAACCTAATTGTTTTAAAGATATTATTTCATTAATTGCATTATATAGACCTGGTCCATTACAATCAAATATGGTAGAAAATTTTATTAATTGTAAAAATAAAAAGAAAGAAATTTCATATTTACATGTTAGTTTAAAAGAAATTTTAGAGGAAACTTATGGTGTTATCTTATATCAAGAGCAAGTAATGCAAGTTGCACAAGTTCTTGCAAATTATAGTTTAGGTTCTGCTGATATATTAAGAAGAGCTATGTGTAAAAAAAACAAAGATGATATGGATAAACAAAGAAATATTTTTGTTAAAGGAGCACAACAGTCTAATATTTCATCTAAATTAGCAATTAATATTTTTAATATAATGGAAAAATTTGCAGGATATGGTTTTAATAAATCTCATTCAACAGCATATGCTTTACTCACTTATCGTACTGCATGGATTAAAGCTAATTATCCTGCATTTTTTATGACAGCTGTTATGTCTTATGATATGAGTAATACGGATAAAATAATTATATTTATTAATGAATGTTTTAGAATGAATATTAAAGTACTTCCTCCATCTATTAATAAATCACAATATAAATTTATGGTTATTGATAATAATTCAATTTTATATGGACTAGGTGCCATTAAAGGATTGGGAGTGTCAATAATTAAATTCATTATAGAAGAACGTATAAAAAATGGTGAATATATTGATTTATTTAATTTTTGTTATCGAATGGATTTGAAAAAAATAAATCGTAGGGTTTTAGAAGTTTTAATAAAAAGTGGAAGTATGGATTGTTTTATGAAAAGTAGATCTATTTTATATAATTCATTGCATAATATTTTAAGAAATGTTAATAGAATTCATAAAGATGTTCAATATGGACAAATTAATTTATTAAATTCTTTGGAAGATAATTATCAAGAAGATAATGATTATTTTAAATTAAAAGATTCTTGGTCAGATTATGAAAGGCTTTCTGGTGAAAAAGAGACGTTAGGGTTGTATTTAACAGATCATCCTACAAAAAAATATATTAAAGAATTTAAAAAATTTGTTTTTACTATTTTTGATTTAACTTCTATTAAGAAAGGTTTATGTTATTCTTGTTGTGGATTAATAAATAATATTAAAAGTGTTTTAACAAAAAGTGAAAAAGAAATTGTAATTATTAGTATAGAAGATTATTCTGCTATGGCGGAAATTGTTGTTAATTCAATTTTTTATCAAAAACATCAAAATTATTTAAAATTAGGAAAGATATTATTGTTTAATGGAATAATAGTAGAGAATTATTATAATAATTTTGTTAGGATGATTTTAAGAAAATTTTTTTATATTCATAAAAAATAAATATTTTTATGAGATACTTTATCTAAATTTAAATAGCTATTTAAAAATATGATTTTATTTTAGTTAAATTTATAAAAATAATATTTTATATATTAGATACTTTTATGAAAGTAAAATTTACTAGATTTTTTAAAAAAATAAAATTCTGTATTAAATTAATTTATAAAATCATTGTAAAATTAATTTTAATATATAAAAATATTTTATATAGTAAATTATATATATAAAGATTTTATTACATAAAGTAATATTTTATACAATAAAGATATATGCTTGAAATTAGAAAATTAGATTTTGGTTATACGGATAGATTTATTTTTAAAAATGTAAATTTTTGTATAGGTGATGGTCAGTTACTACATTTAAAAGGAGATAATGGAGTTGGTAAAACAACTTTATTAAAGGTGATATTAGGTATTTTTTTTCCTAAAAATGGATCCATATTATATAATGGTATGAATATATTGGACAATTTGTTTTTATATCAAAAAAATATTTGTTTTGTTGGACATAAATTAGGATTTTCTCCATTTTTAACTGTAAAAGAAAATATTTTTTTTGATATAAACTTTTTTAATTTAGAAGTGGATTATAGAAAAATATTAAGGAAATTTAATTTACAAGATTTTTATGATGATTTATGTTACTATTTATCTACAGGGCAGAAGAGACTAGTTTCCTTATTACGGATTTTAATTACAAATGCTAAATTTTGGTTGTTAGATGAGCCTTTTGTTTCTTTAGATAAAAGAATGATTGTTTTTATAGAAAAGATTATGTTTAATCATTTGAGTTGTGGTGGAATGATTCTATTGATATCTCATCAGGATATTGTTTTAAAAAAAATTAATTACTTGGAGTATTTTTTATATAAAAGATATGATAAATGTAAGGATCTTATTTTTAAGACAAATAAATCGTGAAATATTATTATGTATTCGACAACCGAGTGTTGTTTTATATTCTGTTTTATTTTTTTTAATGGTTAATGTATTTTTTCCTTTGACTTTATCTTCAGAATATGTATCGATTACAAGTATTTCTCCTGGATTATTTTGGATATCAATATTATTAATGTGTTTATTATCTTCATCTGTGTTGTTTATACAGGATTATGAATGTGGTGTTATTGAACAGTGGTTAGTGTCTGGTTATCCGTTGGTATTGATGGTAAGTGCAAAAATTTTTTCTTATTGTTTTTTGAATTTATTATCAATCTTAATATTTTGTCCGTTTTTAGCATTGTTATTTAATTTTAATATTTATGAATTGTTTATTATAGTATTGAGTTTTATATTTGGAAGTCCAACTATTTTTTTTCTTGCGGCGTTTGCTTCTGCTTTGGTAAAAAGACACTTTCAGAAAGGAGCATTGATTTCTATAATTTTTTTTCCATTAAGTATTCCAGTAATTATTTTAGGAAGTACTATCATAAATAGTAGTATTAATAATTTTCCTTTTGGAATTTATTTAATTGTTTTGTTATTAATTTCTTTGCTATTTATGAGTTTTTTACCATTTGTTATTGCAGAAATTATTCGTATTAATTTTAATGATTAAATATTTTAAGAATAAATTGAATTTTATATGATAATATGTTGTTAATGTTTGAGGAAATTTATAGTTCATGTTAAAGTTATTTTTTAAATCAAATTTTTATAGTGAGAAAACTTATTTATTTTTTAAAAAATGGTCTAAACGATTTAGTATCATTTTTTGTATTTTTTTAATTTTAGGTTTTTTATGTGGATTATTTTTTTCTCCATCAGATTATTATCAAAGAGATGCTTTTAGAATTATGTATGTACATGTACCAACTGCTTTTTTATCTATTATGATTTATATCGTCATGTCTTTTTTAGGGTTGATTTTTCTTATTTTAGAAAGTGGAATAATTATTATTTTGTTAGATAGTTTTGTAATTTTAGGTATTTTAATGACATTTTTAACTCTTATAACTGGTAGTATATGGGGAAAACCAATGTGGGGTACTTGGTGGGTTTGGGATGCTCGTTTAACTTCAGAATTGATTTTATTTTTTATATATTTGTCAATTTTTATTGTTAGCAATAGTAATTATGTAAATAGAGGAAAGAATTTTAAGATAGTATCTATTCTGATATTAGTTGGTTTAATTGATTTACCTATTATTCATTATTCTGTTGTTTGGTGGAGTACTTTACATCAGGGATCAACTTTTTCTTTTTTGTATGGAACTAAAATTACTTTCAGTATGTATTATCCTCTGATAATAACATTATTTGGATTCATTATTTATTGTTTTTGGTTTATATTTCAAAAAGTTTGTTATGAGATTGTTTTGCATGAATATGATTCTAAATGGGTTAAATCTTTTATTATGTTAAAGAAATTATGAGAAAAATTTTTATTGTTTTGAGTATGGGGGATTATACGTTTTATATATGGATTTCTTATATGACAGTAGTAATTGTGTTATTAATTAATTTTTTTATTTTGAAAATAAGATATTTAAGATTGAAAAGTAAAGTTTATAAATTTTACTTGAAAAGAATAAAAGATGAGTAAGATAAAAATAAATAAAATGTTATTAGTTTTCTTTGCTTTTATTTTAGTTACTTTGTTAGTTAGCATAATATTATTTTTATTAAAAAATAATATTAATTTTTTTTATACTCCAACACAGATTTTACATAAAAAATTTCAGAAAAATTGTATTATTCGTTTAGGTGGAGTGGTTGTTAAGAATAGTGTTTTTAGGAAATCTAATTTGTTTGTTAGATTTCAATTAACTGATTATAATAATACTTTTACAGTAATTTATAATGGAATTTTGCCAAATTTATTTAAAGAAGGTCAAGAAGTAGTAGTAAAAGGTAAAATTGTTTATGATAAAAAGTTTTTTATAGCGACAGAAGTATTATCTAAACATAGCGCTAATTATATACCTTATAAAGAAAAGATTTTTAGTTTTTAGCAAGTAACTTTATTTTTGTTTTGCTTTAATAATCATTAATATGAGTATATTTTATGATTGTCAATATTGGTTTATTTTTTTTGTTTATTGCTTTAATATTTTCTATATTAATTGTTATAGTTCCTATTTTTAAAATTTGGAAAGAAAATAAGATTTTTTTAGGAAAAATAATTTTTTTATATGCAAGAATGCAGTTTTTATTTGTTTTTTTTTCTTATTTATGTCTTATTTTGTGTTTTTTAAAAAATGATTTTACTGTAACGTATGTATTAACTAATTCCAGTATATATTTACCTTGGTTTTATAAAATATGTGCTGTTTGGAGTGGTCATGAAGGATCTATGTTATTTTGGATTGTAGTACTTAGTTTTTGGATGTTAATAATTAGTTATTTTTCTATGGGATTTGAATTAGTAAATAGAATTTATTCGTTAGTTGTATTAGGTTTTTTAAGTATTGGGTTTTTTGTTTTTTTATTATTAGAATCTAATCCATTTGAACGTCAGTTTTTTTTAAATTTTTCTAATGGGTTTGATTTAAATCCTATATTACAAGATATAGGATTTTTATTGCATCCTCCTATTCTTTATATAGGATATGTTGGGTTTTCTGTGGTTTTTTCTTTTGTTATGTCAATTTTATTTTTTAAGAGGAATAGAAAAGAAATATTTTGGTGGAAACTAATAAGGCCTTTAGTTTTATTTTCATGGTGTTTTTTAACTATAGGTATTATTTTAGGTAGTTGGTGGGCTTATAGAGAGCTTGGATGGGGGGGGTGGTGGTTTTGGGATCCGGTAGAAAATATTTCTCTAATGCCTTGGTTAATTAGTACTGCTTTATTACATTCTTTATTGGTTGATGAGAAAAAAAAATATTTAAGTATTAGGAGTATTTTATTAGTTGTTGTATCTTTTTTTTTGAGTCTTATAGGTACTTTTTTAGTCAGATCAGGAATTTTAATATCAGTGCATTCTTTTTCCATAGATCCTAAAAAAAGTTTTTATATTTTATGTTTTTTCTTTTTATTAGTAAGTTGTTTTTTAATATTTTTTTCTTTAAAGATAAAAAGATTGTTATTTTCAAATAAAAGAGATGTTTCATTTAGTTTTTATGAACAAATGTTATTGTTAAATAATATTTTATTAATTACATGTACTATGACAATTTTTTTAGGGACAATATATCCAATCATAATTGATGTTTTAGGTTATGGAAGAATATCTGTTGGAGCTCCATATTTTAATATTATGTTTAGTTTTTTAATATTACCTTTAATATTGATTATGAGTTTTGGAATTAATTTATGTTTTTATAATAATTTTTTAATTAAAAAAAAATGTAATTTTAGATATATTATTTGTGTAAGTTTTTTTATATCTTTTATTTTTTTATATTTATTTTTTGGTGTGATTAAAATCTATGCTTTATTAGGAATATCTTTATCATTTTGTATGATTTTAAATTTATTACAATTAGTTTTAGTACGTATTAATAAATATTATTCTAATAAAGAAAAGATAAGAGCTTCATTTTTTGGAATGATAGTTTCGCATTTTGGTATTTCAATTATGTTAATAGGGATTGTACTTTCTTCAGTATATAAAAATCAGGAAATTGTTAGTATGAATTTAAAAGATACTATTTATTTTTCTGGATATAAAATATATTTTTCTGATGAATTACCTTTATACGGACCAAACTACCATGGTATAAAAGCTCAATTTTTAATATATAACAAAAAAAATAATTATGTAAAAAATATTTATTCAGAAAAACGTATTTATAATGTGAATAGAATGGTAAAGAGTATAGCAGGTATTGATAAAAATTTTTTTCGTGATATATATATAACTTTGGGGGATTCTATATCTGATAAAGAATGGATTATATATTTTTATTATGAACCATTTATTAGATGGATATGGTTTGGTGGAATATTAATTTTTTGTGGTGGTTTATTTGGATTAATAATTCCATATTTATTGAATTTTGATAAAAAGAAATTATGCTCTTATGTAAGAAAAGTTTTGAGAAGTTAAATATAGTTTTTTGGTTTGGTTTAAGTTTTATTTTAGTTGTTTTATTATTGTATCTTTTTTTTAAGGCTTTATTTTTAAGAAAAGAGCAGTTTTATTGTTCGTACTTAGGAAAAAATTTATTAAAGTATCAATTTATTTCTAATCAAGGAAAAAAAATTAGTTTATTTAAAAATATTAAAGGACATTTGTCATTATTAAATGTATGGACAAATTATTATGATTCTTCTATTGAAGAAAAAAATTTATTAATGTTTTTATATAAAAAAGGTTTTTATATATATGGTTTGAATTATAAAAATGATATTTATAATATAAAAAAATGGTTGTTTATTTGGGGGAATCCTTATAAATTTATAGTAACAGATTATAGTGGAGAAATATCTATTGATTTGGGAATTTATAGTTTTCCCACTACTTTTTTGATAGATAAAAATGGAATTGTTAGGATTTGTTATATTGGAGAATTAAATAAGAAAGTGTGGAAATCAATTTTTTTGCCAAAAATTAAGAGTTTATAGTAATTATATATTGCAAAAGTGATTAGATTAATTTTAGTATTTTCTTTTTTTTTGTTAGTTGGAATGACAAAAGTTTTATATCCTTTTCATGCAATACAAGAAAAGGATCGTTTTATATATTTGCTAAAAAATTTTAGATGTCTTGTTTGTCAGAATCAAGATTTATTAAATTCTAATTCAGAATTTTCTAATAATTTAAGAAACAAAATTTATTTATTAATAATGAATGGTGAAAATAATAATAATATTATTAATTATATAGTTAGTAAATATGGGTCTTTTATATTATTAAATCCATTTCTTACAGTTCAAACTATAATTTTATGGTTTGGTCCTATATTTTTTTTGTTGTTAGGATTGTTTATATATGTAATATATATACATCATTCAAAATATGATAAATAAAATTATTTTTTTTGTCTTTTATTTGTATTTATAGTTTTTTATGTTTGAATTAGTATATTTTTGTAATTTTTTTGTTAAAAAAATTAAATTTTTAGATTTTTTTCCTAATGGAAGGATGATATCTTTAGCTTTTTGAAAATATGTATTGATAATGTTACTTAATTTATTTTTATCATATAATGATGCAAATGTTTTTTTTTGATTTATAAAATCTGAAGTTCGTTTTTTTCCTGAAAAATTTTTATTATAAAAATCTAAATAATCATTTTGAATTTGTAATGCTAAACTTAAATAATATGCATATTTATTTACTATTTTTATAGTTAGTAATGATGGATGTGAAGGGATTTTGTAAACCATTTTAAAACATGCAGAAATTAATTTTTCTGTTTTTAACATATATATTTTATATAATGTTTTTTTATTTAAGTAATGATTTTTTGTTATATGTAGATCTAAGCTTTGTCCGCTGATTATTCCTTGTATTCCAGAACTTAGTAGAAGTGTATGTACAATTGATATTATTTTTCTAGGCTTTAGTAATTTAGATAATCTTTTTAATAAAAAATCAATAGCAAATGCTTGCATGGCGTTTCCAGTCAAAATAGCAGTTGCTTCATCAAAAAATTTATGGCAACTTAGTTTTCCTCTTCGATAATCATCATTATCCATTGATGGTAAATCATCGTGTATCAATGAATAGCAATGTATTAATTCAATTGATGCGGCAATTATGTCTAATATAGATTTTTTTTTAATTTTAAATAATTCTCCGCTTAAATATACTAACATTGGTCTTATTCTTTTTCCACCAGGGAAAAGTGTATATAGAATTGCTCTTCTAATGCGATTAGATGGGATATTAATATGATTAAAAATATTTTTTAAAAAAAATTCGTGGCGTTTTAAATAGTATTCAAGAGTTTTATTGTTCATTTATTTAAATTTGTTTTTTTATAAATGAAAATTATTGCTGATATTTATTTTATAAATAATTGTGATCTTACTATATTTTTTATTTAAGGATCAATTAAAATTGAAAATAATATTTTTATCGAAAGTATTAATAAATATTAATTTTATATTAAGTGTAATTAATGATTTTATATAAAAAAAGATTATTTATTTAAAAAAAATATGAATTTTTAAAGTTGTTATTATTGATGATATGTTGATTTTTATGTATAGGAATTTTAATGTATATGAATACATAGTATTTTATATATATAATTTTGGAGATTTTATAAATGTTTGCATTGACTGGAAGTTATATTGATCATTATCAGTTAACAACTGCACAAGTATATTTTTTAAGAAAAAAAAGTGAAGATAAAGCTATTTTTGATTATTTTTTTCGCAAAATTCCTTTTAATGGTGGATACGCAATTTTTGCTGGTTTAGATAATTTGCTTAATGCAATTGAAAAATTTCATTTTAATGAAATTGATGAAAAGTATTTTAAAGAGCTTAAGTATCATTCTAATTTTATCGATTATTTAAAAAATTTTCGATTTAATGGCACCATTTATTCTGTATTAGAAGGAGAAATAGTTTTTCCTTTTTGTCCATTAGTTATTATTGAAGCTAATTTAATTGAGGCTCAATTGATTGAAACTATACTACTTAATATTTTGAATTTTCAAACTTTAATTGCTACAAAAGCTAGTAGAATACGGAAAGTTGCTGGAAATTGTCAATTATTTGATTGTGGATTAAGGAGATCCCAGGGACTAGGTGGATACCATGCCAGTAGAGCATCTATTATTGGTGGTTTTGATAGTACAAGTAATGTTAGTATTGGACGTGATTATCGAGTGCCTGTATTTGGTACTATGACTCATTCTTTTGTACAAAGTTATAAAAAAGAATCTGATGCTTTTCGTGATTTTTTTTCTATCTGGCCTAAATCGTGTCTTTTTTTGTTAGATACATATAATACTTTATATAGTGGAATTCCTAATACAATTACAGTGGCAAAAGAAATAGAAAAAACCGGTCAAAGATTGATGGGTGTAAGATTGGATAGTGGAGATTTATTTTATTTGGGAAAAAAAGTAAGATATGCTCTTAATATTGCTGGTTTGAATTATATTAAAATTGCTGTTTCTAATCAGTTAAATGAATATGTCATCAAAGATTTATTAGATAAAAAAATTCCTATTGATATTTTTGGGGTAGGAACTGATTTGGTTATTGGTTATCCTGATGCAGCATTGGATGGTGTTTATAAACTTTCCTTTTTAAATCATAATCCGAGCATTAAATATTCTGATGATATTTATAAAAAAAATTTTCCTTATAAAAAACAAGTGTATAGAATTTTAGATGAAGATGGATGTTTTTTGGGGGCAGATGTAATTTCTTTAAGTGAAGAACATAAAATTTCTATTATGCATCATCCATTTAACAATAAAAAATCTTTATTTATTGAAAAATATGATCAAGAACCTTTATTATATAAAGTTATGGAGAAAGGTAAGCGTTTATTTTCTTCAAAAGAATTAATAGATATTAGTAAATATAGTAGTAAACGTTTAGAATTTTTACCTGATAAATATAAATGTTTTTTTCGTCCTTCAGTTTATAAGGTTGGTTTAAGTGATATTTTAAAAAAAAAGTTTAATAAAATTTTAGATTGATTGCGCTAAAATTTATTAGCATTAAAGTAATGATTTCATTTTTTATAGAGAAAAATCTTTATTTTTAGAAAAAGTGTTGATTTTATTTATTTTAATAAATAACTATTTATTAAGATATTTATAAAGTATTATTAAAGATAAATATTTTTAAGAGTTTATTTTTATATTTTATTTATTTTTTGTTCCTCCAATGGTGATAGTATCTATTTTTATGGTAGGTTGACCAACTCCGACTGGAACGGATTGATTATCTTTTATACATGTTCCAATTCCATAATCTAAATTTAAATCATTTCCAATCATACTTATTTTATTCATTATTTCTGTTCCATTTCCTATTAAAGTTGTACCTTTTATTGGGTTGCTAATTTTTCCATTTTTTATAAGATAAGCTTTGCTACTAGAGAAAACAAATTGTCCAGATGTAATATCTACTTGACCTCCATCAAAATTAGTTGCATATATTCCATATTTTACTGATTCAATTATTTCTTTAGGATCAAATTTTCCAGGTAACATATATGTATTTGTCATTCTTGGAATGGGAGGATATTCATAAGATTCACGTCTGCAATTTCCAGTTGATTTAGTTTTCATTAATTTAGCATTAAAATTGTCTTGCATATAGTTTTTTAATATTCCATTTTCGATTAATGTAGTACATTGTGATGGTGTGCCTTCATCATCTATATTTATAGATCCTCGTTTATTTTTTAGTGTTCCATTATCTACAATTGTGATTTCTTTGGAGGCTATTTGTTTTCCTATTTTCCCAGAAAAAGCTGATAATTTTTTTCTATTGAAATCACCTTCTAATCCATGTCCTATAGCTTCATGCAATAAAATTCCAGGCCATCCAGGTCCTAATACAACTGGCATGCTTCCAGCAGGGGCATCTAAAGAGTCAAGGTTGGTTATTGCTTCTTTTACTGCTTCTTTAGCATATATTATTGCTTTTTTATTTTGAAAAAAATATGAATAAGAAGTTCTTCCTCCTCCGCCAATTTGTGCTGTTTCTCTTTTTCCGTTTTTTCCTTCTACAATTATTTTAATTTTTATACTAACTAATGGTCTAATATCTGCTATTAGTTTTTCTTGTAGATTTGAATTTGCAATAATAATTGTTTCAAAACATCCATTTAGCGAAGCAGATACTTGAATAACTCTTGGATCTAATTTTCTAGCTTCTTCATCTATTATTTGAAGTATAGATATTTTTTTTTCTTGACTCATGTTATCAATGGGATTTATTGTAGAATAATATTGTTTTGTTTTATGATATATTTCTTCTATGTGTGTTTTTTTTTTTTTAAGATTTTTGGATATGTTTATTATTTTATTTGTATAAACAGATTGTATTATTTTTGTTGCATCTTTGATGGAAGATAAAGATATGTCATCGCAATATGTATAGTTAATTTTTTCATCTATAATAGATCTCATTCCAAATCCTTGTTTTATAGAAAAATTTCCTTTTTTAATTTTTGAGTCTTCAATATACCAAGATTCATGTATTTTGTTTTGAAAGTATAAATCTGTACTAGAATCGTTATTTATTAAGGTTGATGTAATTATTTTATTTATAATTCTTTCATCTATTTCTTCTGTATTTAATAATATATTTTTAGCTGTACTTAATATATTTTCGTCATTTTTCATACAATACCTTATTTTGTTTATATATCTGTTTATTGTAAAAATATTTATTATAAGTATAATAACAATATTTTATCAAGAAATAAAAAATAACTTTTTATTAAGTAAATGAGTGTTAAATTGAAAAAGTATTACATTTATATTTACTAAATATATTTTTAAATTTAAAAGATGGAGTATTATTTTTTAGTATGTTAAACTAATTAAAAAAATAATAAATTTGGAGTTTATATATGAATAGAAATGTAAGTTTTGCCAGTAGGCATCGTAATGTATTAATTGAAACTAATAAGGTTTTAAGAAATACTTATTTATTGTTAGGTATGACATTTATGTTTAGTTCCTTAATAGCTTATTTGGCATTTATTTTTAATGTGCAGCCTTTAAATCCGTTATTAATGATTTTTGGGGTATATGGATTAATGTTTTTAACTAATTCATTAAGACATAGTGCATTAGGTTTATTAAGTGTGTTTGCATTTACTGGTTTTTTAGGGTATTCGTTAGGTCCTACTATTAATTATTATGTAATGAACTTTGCTAATGGATATCATTTGGTTAATGTTGCGCTGGGAGGAACTGGAGTAGTTTTTTTTGCATTATCTGGTTATGTTTTAATAACACGTAAGGACTTTAATTTTTTATCTGGATTTTTATTTATTGTTACGATGGTATCTTTTTTATTTATGATTGCTGGTATTATATTTCGTATACAAATTATTGAGTTAATAATATCTTCATTATTTATTTTACTTTCTTCTGGATTAATTTTATTTCAGACTAGTGAAATTATTTATGGTGGAGAAACTAATTATATAATGGCTACATTGTCACTGTATGTATCTATATATAACCTATTTGTAAGTATTTTAAGTGTTTTAGGATTTTTTACTTCTTCGTCAAATAAGGAATAAACATAGTATATATAATTATTATATTATATTATTATGTTTTTTGTTTTAACATTTTATTTTGTAAAGTATTTTACAAGAAGAAGTTGTATTTTTATTTTTTTATGGAAAAGTATTATTTATTTATAAATAAATTTTTTATTGGATAAAAGTAGTATTTTTACATTATTAAAAACCTATCTAAAATATTTTAATAAGTCTTTAAAAATATTAAGTGATAGGTTTTTTAATATATTTATTACATGATATATATATGTTTTTAAATATTTTTAGTTTTTATTAAAATTTTAACTTTAATTTAAATTTATTATTTTAATAATAAGTTTGATAGTAGAAAAAAGATAATTGTTTATTAAATTATTTTGTTTGTTTTTGAAAAGTAAGATTTTTTGTTAAGAAAATATAGATTTTTATTTAAAATATTAATCTTATAGATTATTTTTTAATTGTATTTTGTATATTTTGTATATGAAATTTATTGTTAGATCTTAAATTATTTTTTTTAAAAATTGCTCTTGAATTTATTTTTATAAACCCCATATATCGTATAGAGTGAGTTTAAGTTACTAAACTTTTAGAATTGGTTATTATGAGTAAGTAAGATAAACTAGGAGAAATTAAGAAATGATAAGTGGTATAAAAATTCGTCCTTTGCATGATCGTGTTGTTGTAAAGCGTATGGAGGAAGAACGTAAAACAGCTGCTGGTATTTTAATACCAGATACAGCAACTGAAAAACCAATGCAAGGGGAAGTTATTGCTGTTGGAGATGGTAAGTTGTTAGATAATGGTGATATTAGAACTTTATCCGTTAAGATTGGTGACAGAATTTTGTTTGGTAAATATTCTGGAACTGAGGTAAAATTATCGGGTGAAGAATTTATAGTAATGCGTGAAGATGATATTATGGGTATAATAATAGAAGATAAATAACAAGAAGTTTTTATTATATAATATAAAATACGTAGAGGAGAGATTGTAAATGACTACAGCTAAAGAATTACGTTTTGGTGATAAGGCTCGTCAAAAGATGCTTATAGGAGTTAATGCGTTAGCTGATGCGGTTAAGGCTACAATGGGACCTAGTGGTCGAAATGTAGTGTTAGAAAAATCGTTTGGTGCTCCTACAGTTACCAAAGATGGTGTTACTGTTGCTAAAGAAATTGAATTTGAAGATCGTTTTGAAAATATGGGAGCTCAGATGGTCAAAGAAGTTGCTTCTAAGACATCGGATACAGCTGGTGATGGTACAACCACGGCGACAGTTTTAGCTCGTGCTATAATTGTTGAGGGACATAAAGCAGTTGCTGCAGGAATGAACCCTATGGATTTGAAAAGAGGTATAGATAAAGCAGTTACTGTCATTACTAAAGATTTAAAATTTATGTCAAAACCATGTAAAGATAGTAAAGCAATAGCTCAAGTAGGTACAATTTCTGCAAATGCTGATTTAGCTATAGGTTCTATCATTGCTGAAGCAATGGAGAAGGTTGGAAAAGAAGGAGTGATTACTGTTGAAGATGGAAATGGATTGGAAAATGAGCTTATGGTGGTTGAGGGAATGCAATTTGATAGAGGATATATTTCCCCTTATTTTATAAATAATCAGCAAAATATGAGTGCCGAGTTAGAAAATCCATATATTTTATTAGTAGATAAGAAAATCTCTAATATTCGTGATATGTTATCTATACTTGAAGCAGTTGCTAAATCGGGTCGTCCGTTATTAATAATAGCGGAAGATGTAGAGGGAGAAGCATTAGCTACATTAGTAGTTAATACTATGCGTGGTATTGTAAAAGTTTGTGCTGTAAAAGCACCTGGATTTGGTGATCGTAGAAAAGCAATGCAACAAGATATAGCTATTTTAACAAATGGTCAGGTTATATCTGAAGAAGTAGGAAAAAGTTTGGAATCTACTGTTATAGATGATTTAGGTTCAGCAAAACGTGTAGTAGTAACAAAAGAGAATACTACAATAATTGATGGTTCTGGTAAGAAATCAGATATTGAATCTAGAATTGAACAAATTAGGATTCAAATGAAAGATACTACTTCGGATTATGATCGTGAAAAATTACAAGAACGTGTTGCAAAACTAGCAGGTGGTGTTGCAGTTATAAAGGTTGGTGCAGCTACAGAAATTGAAATGAAAGAGAAGAAAGCTAGAGTAGAGGATGCTTTGCATGCTACACGTGCTGCTGTTGAAGAAGGGATAGTAGCTGGAGGTGGTATTGCTTTAATCAGAGCGCAGAAAGCTTTGGATGGATTTAAAGGAGATAATGAGGATCAAAATGTTGGAATAGATATTTTGAGAAGAGCTATTGAAGCTCCTTTGCGTCAAATAGTTGCTAATGCTGGATATGAAGCTTCTGTTATTGTTAATAAAGTATCTGAATATAAAGATAGAGGAAATTATGGATTTAATGCTGCTACAGGAGAGTATGGAGATTTAGTAGAAATGGGTATATTAGATCCAACAAAGGTTACTAGAACAGCATTACAAAATGCTGCTTCTGTTGCAAGTTTAATGTTAACTACAGAATGTATGATTGCAGAATTACCTAAGAAAGATGAACCAATAAATCCTTCTGCAGGAGGGATGAATAATATGGGTGATATGGGTATGATGTAAGAATCATTTGTGAGTCAGTTAAAATGTAAATAAAGTAATTTTATGTTGGTTTATGTATAAAATAAACCCGCTACTTCAATATAGCGGGTTTATTTTTTATAAAATTGTTATTTTCAGTTATTAAAAAGAAATGCGTTTATTAAGGGATACTAATAATGGTTGTTTATTTTTTTTAAAAGGTAGTGCAGTCACAGTTGGTAATTTTGATGGAGTTCATTTAGGACATCAAGCTTTATTGAAAAGATTTTGTATAGAATCTAAAAAATTGAAATTACCTACAGTAGTATTAATATTTGAACCACAATCTAATGAATATTTTAGAAATAGTAATGACAATTTTTATAGATTGACAAATTTAAAAGAAAAATTATATTTATTAAAAAAATTTAATATTAATTATGTGCTTTGTTTAAGATTTAACAAACATCTTGCTTGTATGTCTGCTATTCAATTTCTAAAAGTTTATTTTTTCTCATTTTTAAATGTAAAATATTTACTTGTTGGTAAAGATTTTAAATTTGGTCATAATAAGATTGGTGATGTTAACTTATTAAAGGATAATAATAGAAATGGTGAAATTATAATTCAAATTTTTCCAGAATTTTTAAAATTTAATAAAAGGATTAGTTCTACTTACATTAGAAGATTGTTATATAATGGTAAGTTTAAAGAAGCTTCTAAATTTTTAGGAAGATATTATAGTATTTTAGGAAGAATTATTAAAGGGAATGGAAACGAAAAAATTAATGGAATACCTACTGCTAATTTCATTGTTAAAGGATTAAATTCAATTCCTATTAGAGGGGTATTTATTGTAAGAGCTAAAAGAGAAAAAGGAAATTGGATAGTTGGTATAGCAAATTTTAGAAAGAATTTTATGTTTAATGGAAAAAAAACTAAGTTAGAAATATATTTTCTAAATTTTAATGATAATTTATATAATGAAAAATTAAGAATTTTTTTTATTAAAAAAATTCATAATGAGATAAGATTTTTATCAATTAGAGATTTAGCAATACAAATTTATCATGATATGAAAAATATAAAATTTAATTTTGGAGTTAATTATATATATGATAAAAGCATATAAAGACACTTTAAATTTGCCATATACTTTATTTCCTATGAAAGCAAATTTAACAAAACGTGAACATGAAATATTACTTGAATGGACTTCATCAAATATCTATGAAAAAATTAAACAACATAGAGTGAAATGTAAAAATTTTATATTGCATGATGGTCCTCCTTATGCAAATGGCGATTTGCATTATGGGCATGCATTGAATAAAATTCTAAAAGATATAGTTTTAAAAACTAAAATTTTTGGTAATTTTAATATAAATTATATACCAGGATGGGATTGTCATGGTTTGCCTATTGAATTAAATATTGAAAAAGAATTTGGGAAGTGTGGAAAAAATATTGATTTTTTAGAGTTTAAGAAAGAATGTTATAAATATGTAAAAGGTCAGATTAGTATTCAAAAAAAAGAATTTAAACGATTAGGTATATTTTCTGATTGGAGTAATTGTTATTTGACAATGGATAAACATTATATTGCGAATGTTATTCGTGTGTTAAGTAGAGTTATTCAAGGAGGATATTTAGAATATGGATTTAAACCTATTTATTGGTGTATTGATTGTAATTCTTCTTTGGCAGAAGCAGAAATTGAATATAATCAAAAACAATCGTTTTCTATTGATGTCGCATTTTTTTTAGTTAACATAAAGAAATTTTTTTCTAAATTTTGTTTAAACATATCTAATAAGCCTATTATTGTTCCAATTTGGACTACAACTCCATGGACATTACCTTCTAATGAAGCTGTTTGTTTAAATTCAAATGCTAAATATAGTTTAGTAGAAACATATCAAAATTATTTTTTGATATCTTGTTTATTAACAGATGAAGTAATGAAACGTTATTCTATTACAGAATATAAGGTTTTATTAAAAATAAATGCTAAAGAATTAGAATATTTTTTGCTTTTTCATCCATTTTATTCTCGTAAAGTACCTATTGTTTTGGATAATCATATTAGTATTAGTTCTGGAACTGGTTGTGTTCATATAGCATCAGCTCATGGTCCTGAAGATTATTTGATAGGAAAAAAATATAATTTAAATATTGTAAACACAGTTTCAAAAAAAGGTCGCTATTTTAATGATATTAACTTATTAGGTGGGATGAATGTTTTAAAATCTGATAAAAAAATTATTGAAATTTTGAAAAAGAAACATAGTTTATTATATCAAACTTTTGTAATCCATAATTATCCTCATTGTTGGAGACATAAAACACCTGTAATTTATTTAGCAACACCTCAATGGTTCATATCTATGAATAAAAATAAATTGCGTGAAAAAATTATTGAGAATGTTAATAAAGTTCGATGGATTCCAAGTTGGGGAAAAGATCATATGATAGATATGATTAATAAAAGACCAGATTGGTGCATTTCTCGTCAGAGGTCTTGGGGTACTCCTATGCCTTTGTTTATTCATAAAATAACTAAAAAATTACATCCTGATACTAATAAATTTTTAAAAAATATTGCAAACTTAATAGAAAAAAACGGAATAGATAGTTGGTTAAATTTAGATCTTAAATCATTTTTAGGTTCTAAATATAAAGAATATATTAAAGTTAACGATATTTTAGATGTATGGTTTGATTCTGGAACATCTTATAATTTTTTATCTAAAAAAATAAAAAATTTTATTATTCCTGTAGATTTATATTTAGAAGGATATGATCAATATAGAGGATGGTTTAATTCTTCATTAACTATTTCTACGATAATTAATAATTCTAGCCCTTATAAATCTGTTTTAACTCATGGATATATATTAGATTCTAAAGGAAAAAAATTTTCTAAATCTGCTAAAAATTATGTAAATTTAAGAGACTTAATTAATCAGTATGGGGCTGATATATTACGTTTGTTAATAACTTCTATTGATTATAGAAATGAAATAAATGTTTCAAATGAAAATATTAAACGAATTCAAGAAGCATATAGACGTATTAGAAATACAGTAAGATATGTCTTGGCTAATTTATTTGATTTTGAACCTGAGAAACATTTAGTTTTTAATAATACTTTATTTGTAGAAATAGATAAATGGATAATTTTTCGTTGTATGAAGTTGCAAGAAGAGGTTATCAAAGCTTATGATCAATATAATTTTCATATTGTATATCAAAAGATATATAATTTTTGTTTATTAGATATGAGTAGTTTTTATTTAGATATTATAAAAGATAGGCAGTATACTAATGCAAAAGAAAGTAAAGCAAGACGTTCATGTCAAACTGCTATGTTTCATGTTGTTCATTCTTTAACTAGAATGTTAGCTCCTATTTTATCTTTTACTGCTGAAGAAATTTGGAAAAATATACCTAGCAATGATAGTAATTCAATATTTATTCAATCTTGGTATAATAAATGGCCAAATATTTCTAGTATAGAAATGTATTTTTGGGATGAAATACAAAAACTTCGTAATCAAGTAAATAAAGAATTAGAAAAACAACGTATTTTAGGAATCATTAAATCATCTTTAGAAACTGAAATTGTTTTATATGTAAATAAAGAATTTTTTTTGTCTCTTAAAGAAATAGAAAATGAATTGAAATTTATTTTATTAGTTTCAAATGTTAAAATTTGTCAAACAGATAGTAAAATTTCAAATCAATTTGATAAGAATATTAAAATTTTAATTAAAAAAAGTAAGTATAAAAAATGTGAAAGATGTTGGCATAGAAGTAAAGATATTGGACGTAGTTTAAAATATTTAGATCTTTGTAATCGTTGTATAGGAAATATTACAGGGAATGAAGAAAAAAGAGTGTTTGCGTAAATTAAATATTTTATTTATTAAAGAAATAATTTATAGAAATTACTATTATTGCAAAATAATAGTATATTATTTAAAATAAATATTTAACAATGAAAAAATTATATTTAAAATATTATTTAATAATATTTATAATTTTTGTAATTGATCAATTTATAAAATTATTTTTTGTATGTTTTTACATCAATTCTATGTTTCGATTTAATTTCTTTATTCTGAATAATATTCCGACTTATAATAGTGGAATAGTATTTGGTATGTTAAATTTTTTAAATTATTGGTTTTTTATTTTTATAGATAGTATAATATTATTATTTTTGATGATGGTTTTATTTTTTTTTAAAAAAAAAAACACTTTGTTATTCATTCTTTATCTATAAGTCTAATAATAGGTGGTGGGATAAGTAATTTTTATGATCGTATAAGATTTGGATATGTTATAGATTATGTATATATAAATTATGATAAAAATCATAATTTAGTTTTAAATGTAGCTGATATTTGTATTTTTGTTGGAATAATAATACTTTGTATTATGTTTATAATAAATAAATATTAAATTTCTAATAATTATTTAGAGGTTTTCATTTATTTGAAAAATAAATTTTAAAATGAGGAGCAATTTCTAATAAAGGTTTGATTACAAAATCACGAGAATAAATTCTTGGATGTGGAATAGTTAATTTTTTTTCGTTAATTTTAATAGATTTGAAGAATAAAATATCAATATCAATTGTTCTGCTTTGCCATCTTATATTTCTTTTTCTTTTTTGTTTTAATTCAATAATTTGACAATAAAATAATAGTTTTTTAGGTCCTATTGTAGTTTGCAATGCTACAACCGCATTATAAAAATCAGGTTGAATTTTTCTTCCAATAGCTTTATTAAAATAAAAATTTGATACATTTACTATAGTTGTATAAGGTATTTTTTTTAAATTATTAATAGCAATCTTTAATTGCCTATAAGGTGTTTTTAAATTACTACCTAAACCAATATAAGATAAATTATCCATTTTTATTTAATAAAACTATAATTTTTTTCTTTTATATTTGTTCGAAATCTTCTTTAGTAACCCCACATTCTGGGCATAACCAATTTTCTGGAATATCTTCCCATAATGTTCCTGGATTTATATTATCTTCAGGAAATCCTTTTTCTTCATCATAAATAAAACCACAAATAACACAAATATATTTTTTATATTTTTTCATATTATTTTATATTTAATTATTTCGTTTTTATTAATAAAAGTATAATTATGATAAGTTTGTATTTTATCATACATATGTTTAATATTTAATGTTTTATGTAAAATAATAATATTTACTAAACAGTAAAAAATTTTTTAAATTTAAGAACTTGATTTTTTTTTTTTTATCTATATATAAAGAATAATTTATATAGTCTTTGAGGTTTTAATTTAAATATGAATTTAAATAATAGTGTTAATAAGAAAACATTAGGTTTTCATGCTGATATAAAGCGTGTTTTACGATTAGTAATAGATTCTTTGTATTCTAAAAAAGATATTTTTTTAAGAGAATTGATTTCCAATGCTTCAGATGCGTTGGACAAATTACGTTTTTTAGCCATATCAAATCCATTACTTTATGAAGATGATAGTGAATTAAAAATAAAAGTAGATTTTGATTTAAATAAAACAATTATTATAAGTGATAATGGAATAGGATTGAATTGGAATGAAGCAATAGAAAATTTAGGTATGATAGCAAAATCTGGAACAAAAGAGTTTGTTGATAAATTGATTAATAATAAAGAAAAAAATATAGATCTTATTGGTCAGTTTGGAGTTGGTTTTTATTCGGCTTTTATTGTTTCTAAAAAAGTAATAGTAAAAAGTAGAAAAGCTGGTTTATCTAGTGATGATGGTATTGTTTGGGAATCTGATGGTTGTGGAGAATTTACTATTAGTAAAGAGAATATAAAACATAGAGGTACTAAAGTAATTCTTTATTTGAAAGAGAATAGTGATGAATATTTAAATGATTGGAGTATTAGAAGTGTAATTAATAAATATTCTAATCATATATGTTGGCCAATTATGATGAGAAAATATGAAAAAAATAATAATGATCGTTCTTTGGATGAAAAAAATAATATTAGATATGAAGTAATAAATCAAAGTAATGCATTGTGGACTTTATCGAAACATGAAATTAGTGATGAAAAATATCAGAGATTCTATAAAAATTCTTTTAATGATTCAAAAGATCCTTTGTTATGGATTCATAGCAAAATAGAAGGAAAAAAAGATTATATTGTTTTAATTTATATACCGAAATATGTTCCTTTTGATATTTATCAAAAGGAACATAAATATGGTTTAAAATTATATGTGAAGCGTGTATTTATTATGGATCATGCTAATCAGTTTATTCCTCGTTATTTGCGTTTTGTTAAAGGAATAGTTGATACTTTTGGTTTGCCTTTAAACATTTCTAGAGAAATGTTGCAAGATAATAAACAAGTTAATTCTATAAAATCTTATTGTACAAAACGAATTTTATCTGCTTTAGAAAAAATTAGTATTGAATCTCCAGATATTTATGAAGAATTTTGGAATTCTTTTGGTCTATTTTTAAAGGAAGGTCCTATTGAGGATTATGAAAATCGTGAAAATATTTTAAAGTTATTACGATTTTTTAGTACACATAGTTTTTTAGATAAAAAAAAGATATCTATTTTTGATTATGTATCTAGAATGCAAAAAGATCAAAATAAAATTTTTTATCTTATAGCATCTAACTATTTATCTGCTATAAATAATCCATTATTAGAAGTTTTTAGAAAAAAGAATATAGAAGTGTTATTACTTATTGATAAAATTGATGAATGGTTAATTAGTTATATAGGTGAATATAAAGGAAAAAAATTTCAATCTATCAGTAAAGGAAAGATTGATTCTATTGTTGATAGAAATATATATTCTATTTCAGAAGATAAAGACAATAAGTTATTAACAATTATAATAAATAAAGTAAAAAATGTTTTAGAGAAACATGTTAAAGATGTTAGAAGTACTAATCGTTTAGAGAATTTTCCAGTTTGTATTGTAGCAGATGATAATGATATGGGATTAGAGATGAAAAGACTGTTAAAAGAAGTTGGTCAAAAAGTTCCTGAATCTAATCCAATTTTTGAAATAAATCCTAATCATTTATTAGTAAAAAATTTATATCATATTGATGATAATGAATTATTTTCTGATTATGTCTTTATGTTATATTATCAAGCTTTATTAGTTGAAAGTGGAAAATTAGAAAATCCTTTAGATTTTATTAATTTAGTAAATAAATTTTTAAGTAATTATATTGATAAAAATGTGAAGTTGATAAAATTATCTTAATCAAAATTTAATGAAAATTAATATTTTTTTTAAAATGAGTATTACTTTGTATTTTTATATTTTTCTGTCTGTGATTATCTTTTTTACTTTTAGTAAGGTTTAGTAATTTATTTTATGCCCAGAGAGATTTGAACTCCCGTCCTCTTGGTTCGTAGCCAAGTGCTCTATCCAAACTGAGCTATGGGCACTTAATTTTTATCTGTTATCGGAGAGAGAGGGATTCGAACCCTCGATGAAATTTATTTTTTTTTCATATTCCCTTAGCAGGGGAACGCCTTAATCCTCTCGGCCATCTCTCCTGTATTATACGTTTAATTATATATATTGTTTTATAAACATATTTTTGTTAATTTTAGTTTTTTTTGATTAATTTTTAATATTATTTAAAAAAATATAAATTTATAGTAATATTATTTTTATATAAAAAATAAATAATTGTATTATTACAATATTATTAATTAATAAATAAAATTTGTTATTTATATTTTTTAATAAAAATATTTTTTAATAGTTATCTAAATTGTATGAATAATTTCGTATCTGATAAAAATATTAAAAGACAAAATTTATTCACTAATAAATATGATAGTTTTTTATTATATCAGAAATATGAATATATTTGGGTATGGATTAAAAGAATTTTTTTAGTATTATTTATATTTTTTGTGGTATTTCAATTCTTAAATAAAAATAATAATAATAATGTTGAACATGTTGGTTTAATTGATATTGATGGTCCTATTTTTAATTCATATTATGCAAATTCAGAAAATTTTTCTCGATCAATGAATTTAGCATATAAAAGCAAAGGATTAAAAGCAATTATATTGCGTATAAATAGTCCAGGTGGTAGTCCAGTTCAGGCTGATTATATATATAATATAGTTCAATATTATAGAAAAAATTTTCCAAAAATTAAGATATATTCCGTATGTTCTGATATATGTACATCTGCTGCTTATTATATAGCCTCTGGTACTGAATATATTTATGCAAATCCATCAAGTATTATTGGATCAATTGGAGTATTATATAATGGATTTGGGTTTGTAGATACTATAAAAAAATTAGGTATATCTCGAAGAGTATATACTTCAGGAGAAAATAAAAATTTTTTAGATTCTTTTTTACCAATTAAATCTTACCAATTGAAAGTATTACATCGGATATTATTTGATATTCATAAACAGTTTATAAAACAAGTTATTAAAGGCAGAGGAAATCGACTAAAAATTAATAAATATAAAAATATATTTTCTGGAATTTTTTGGACTGGTATTGATGCAAAAACAATAGGATTAATAGATGGATTTGCTAGCAGTGATCAAGTTGCTTTTGATATATTAAAAATTAATAAAGTAATAAATTATAGTTATAAATACAATATTATTGAGAAATTTTTTAAAACTATGATTATGTCTGTTATGAGTCAATTTTCTATGATTTTTAAATTTGATAATGAAATTAGATATTAGTAAATCAATTGGTAATTATTTATTTCAATTTATAAATTAAAAATAGATTTTTTGATTGAAAAAAGATTTTAATTATATTAATTAGTATTTTTAAAAATTTTTGAATTTTTTAGTTATAGATATAAAATTAGTTTATCATATAAATTTATTTTTATTAGAATTTTTATTTTTATATTAATATAAATAGATAATATTATTATAGTTTTAACTTACATAAAGTATTTTTTTATTAGTAAGTGAATAAGTAATTAAATGTATTTAATTTAGACTATAATAATTATTTTAAAAAAATAAACTATATAACTATAGTTATATAGTTTTTAATAGTTATATATACTTATATAATAATGAAACAATTACCTATTTATTTAGATTATGTGGCGACAACTCCTGTTGATCCTAGAGTTATAGAAAAGATGATATATTATTTGGGTCCATCAGGTATATATGGAAATTCAGGATCAACTACTCACATATATGGAAAAATGGCTTTAGAGGGAATAGAAGAATCTAGAATTAAAATCGCTAATGCAATTAATGCTTTACCTAATGAAATTATTTTTACATCAGGAGCAACAGAATCGAATAATTTAGCAATTTTAGGGTCAGTTGAGTTTTATAAAAGAAAAGGG
Source organism: Candidatus Legionella polyplacis (assembly GCF_002776555.1). Lineage (GTDB taxonomy): Bacteria > Pseudomonadota > Gammaproteobacteria > Legionellales > Legionellaceae > Legionella_E > Legionella_E polyplacis. The sequence continues at coordinate 83,184 of NZ_CP021497.1, read as the reverse complement.
AATCATATTATTACTTTACAAACTGAACATAAGTCAGTATTAAATAGTTGTAAGGAATTAGAGAGAAGAGGATTTAAAGTAACTTATATTAAACCACAAAATAATGGATTATTGGATTTAGATATATTTAAAAGTTCTGTAACAAATAAAACAATTTTAGTTTCTATTATGCATGTTAACAATGAAATAGGAGTTATACAAGATATTCGTTCGATAGGTGAATTTTTATATAATAAAGGTATTATATTTCATGTAGATGCAACTCAAAGTATGGGAAAATTGGAAATAAATCTAAATGAGATTTATTTAGATTTAATGAGTTTTTCTGGACATAAAATATATGGACCAAAGGGAATTGGCGTTTTATATATAAGAAATTATCCTAAACGTATTCATTTAGTTCCTCAAACATTTGGTGGAAAACAAGAAAATGGATTAAGATCAGGAACATTAGCCACTCATCAAATAGTTGGTATAGGAGAAGCTTTTTATTTAAGTGAATTTTTAAGAGAAGAAGAACAAAAATATTTTTTATATTTACGTAAAATATTGTGGGAAAAAATTAAAAATCTTTCTGGAATTCAATTGAATGGTAATGAAAGTAATTGTGTTAGTAATATTTTAAATATTTCGTTTAAAAACATTGATGGAGATATTCTTTTATCTGTTCTAAATCAATTAGCTGTATCTAAAATGTCAACTTGTTTATCTGAAATAGAAGAATCTTCTTATGTTTTGCGAGCTTTAGGTATTGATGATATTTTGGCTTCAAATTCGATTAGAATATCTTTTGGAAGATTTACTACAGAAAAAGATATCAAATTAGTTTCTAATATTATTTATGATCAAATAAATAAATTATTTAATCATGTTTAATGTTATTAAAAACTAAATGTTAGTAATTATAATTTTATTGTTAGTTGTAAAAAATTTATTGTTATGATAATTTTACATCTGACATATTAAAATATGTATTAATTTAATTAGATGATTAAGTTAAGTAATACTGCTAAAAAACATTTTATTTATTTTTTAAAAAAAATGCCTAATGTATTAGGTTTTCGTATAGAGGTGAAAAAAAAGGGTTGTTTAGGATTGTCTTATAATATAGATTATGTTTTTTCACCGAAAGATAAAGATTATGTTCAAAATTTTATAAAGAATTATAAAATTTATATAGATAATTTTAGTCTTTTTTATATAAAAGGATTATATATTGATTATATACGAGAAGGATTAAATTATAAATTTATTTTTAAAAATCCTAATCAAAAAAAACAATGTGGTTGTGGAGAAAGTTTTTTTATTTAAATTAGTAAAATTAATTATATTTTTAATATAAAAATATTAAGCTTTTATTTTTAATTAAAATTATTTTTTTAATTGTATTTTAAATTAAATATTTATTTTAAAAGAATAAATTTTATATAATTTTTTAATAATTTTAAATTTTTATAAAATTTGATTGATAAAGTTGATTGGACAATCGCTTTTTTTATAAAAGAGGAAAGTCCGGACTCCATAAAAGGGCAGAATGCCAGGTAATTCCTGGGGGATAAGAATCTACGGAAAGTGCCACAGAAAATATACCGCCTTTGAATAATAAAATATTAAAATTAGGTAAGGGTGAAATGGTATGGTAAGAGCATACCGCAAATTTGGAAACAAATTTGGTCTAGGTAAACCCCATTCGGAGCAAGATCAAATAAGGTTTATTATTTAATTTTAGGTTACAAATTAAATTTGTATTGCCCTATGCAAAAAAAAATGGTAGATCGCTTGAAATATACGGTGACGTATATTCTAGATAAATGATTGTCTTATACAGAATCCGGCTTATAAATCAACTTTATCATAATTTTATTTATATTAGATTTCAACATAAAATTTATGATTGATTAAAATTGTGTTTATTTTATATAATAAATATCCTTTTTTTTATTGATTGATTAATAATTTAATAATATTAAATTACATTTAATATAATGATTTTGTGTATTGATAAATAATTTATAAATTTATGTAAATATGTATGAATATTATTCATAAACCTGTTTTATTAAAAGAAGTCATAGACGGATTATCTATTAAACATGATGGGATTTACTTAGATGGAACTTTTGGATATGGTGGGCATAGTATTAATATTTTGAAAAAATTATCAAATTTTGGAAAACTCTTTGTTATAGATAAAGATATAAATTCTATAAAATTTGCAAGAACTAATTTTTTAAATGATAAAAGAGTTTTTATACATCATGGTTCTTTTTCAGATATTTATCAATTTGCTAAAAAAAATAATATTTGTGGGAAAATTGATGGTATTTTATTAGATTTAGGTATTTCATCAGCACAATTAAATGATCCTTCTAGAGGTTTTAGTTTTTTAAAGTCTGGACCATTAGATATGAGAATGAATTTACAACAAGATTTTACTGCTAAAAAATTTATTTATGAAACAGATGTAAATAAAATGGCACTAGTATTTAAAAAATACGGAGAAGAACGTTATTCTTTAAAAATTGCTCAAGAAATTCATAAAGAAAGAATTAAATTTAATATAAATAATACTATTGACCTTGTTAAGATTATAAAAAAGATAATACCAAAATGGAAAAATCATAAACATCCAGCTACTCGTGTATTTCAAGCTATAAGAATATATATAAACAAAGAATTAGATAATTTATTTTTTGCTTTACAAGCAACTTTAAAAGTTTTATCTATTAAAGGTCGTTTGGTTGTTATTAGTTTTCATTCTTTAGAAGATAGAATGGTTAAAAAATTTATGTTAAATAGGGATTTTAATATATTTTGCTTGCCTAATATGCCCATTTATACTATTAAAAATAGTGTAAAATTTAAACAAATTGGAAAATTTATTAGACCTTCTGATGAAGAAATTCGGGATAATATTAGATCTAGAAGTGCTATACTAAGAGTAGGAGAAAAAATTGATAATAGTTAGTTAAGAGTTCTTTATTTTTATAAATTTTATTAAATTAATATTTGAGTTGTGAGATAAAATAGTAATTTTTAAAAAAATGAAATTAAGTTATTTAATGCATCCATGGATTAATAATATCTCATATGTTTTAGATTGTGAAATTTATGGTTTGCAAAATAATAGTAAACAAATAAAATCTGGATTTTTATTTTTTGCATATCCTGGAAGTACTTTAGACGGAAGGTTGTTTATGATGGAAGCGTTACAGTTTGGTGCTAGTGCTATAGTTTATGAATCATATAATATACCTACTAATTGTAAATTTCCAATAAATATACCTTGCATACCATTTTTTAGATTAAGAAAAAATTTGTCAAAAATAGTCAAAAGATATTATTTTATTTCTTCTAATAAGAATATAATAATAACTGGAGTTACCGGTACTAATGGTAAAACTACTATAACATATCAACTTGCTCAAGCATGTACTATGTTAAATAGTTTATCTTTTTATATAGGTACATTAGGAGCAGGATTTATAGGTAATTTAGAATTTTTACAAAATACTACACCTGATTCTTTAATATTCTTTCAATTTCTTAAAGATTGTCAAAAAAAGTATGTTAAAAATATATTTATGGAAGTTTCTTCTCATGCTATATCTCAATATAGAGTAAATGATATTGAGTTTCAAAATGTTGTATATACTAATATTAGTCATGATCATTTAGATTGTCATTTGACAATGGAAAATTATATTAAGATTAAATCTTCTTTTTTTTCTTCTCATAATTTTAAATGGGTAGTTATTAATTATGATGACTTATATAAGCAATTTATTATTAAATCTATTTCAAAAAAAGCACAAATTATAAGTTATGGTATAAATGTTAATGCTGATGTATATGTATTAAAATGGAAAACTGTATTTTTAAAAACTTGGTGTATGATTATGTCTCCATGGGGTAAATTTGAATTGACTATTAATACTTTAGGATTATTTAATATATATAATATGCTTGCTGTTTTTATTATTTTAATGATTTTAGGATTTTCTTTGAATGAAGTTATTTTAGTTTTTAATAAATTGAAATCTGTTCCCGGTCGTATGCAAATTATATGTCATAATCCTTGTATTATCATTGATTATGCACATAATCCTGATGCATTTAAAAAAGTATTATCATTTTTTTATAAAATAAAAAAAAAACATGTTATAGTAGTTTTTGGATGTGGAGGAAATCGTGATCAAATAAAAAGACCATTAATGGGATATATAGCTAGTTATTATTCTGATTATTTAATTATTACAAGTGATAATCCTAGATATGAAAATTCAATAAATATTATTGAAGAAATTTATTTAGGTGCTAGGATTAATAAATCTTGTATTTATAAAATACCTAATAGGGAATATGCTATAAAAAAAGCTATTGATATAGCACAATATCAAGATATTGTTTTAATATTAGGAAAAGGACATGAAAAATTTCAAGAAGTCATGGGAAAATATTTTTGCTTTTCTGATGAAAGTATAATTAGAAAATATTTAAATAAAAATTTTTTTTAAATTAAAATAATTATTACTATATTAATATTTTTATCTTAATAAAATAAATATTATTATTTGTTTTTTATTAAGAATAAAAATTTTTAAAAATTAATTTTTACAATTTTTTACTATAAAAATTTTATTATGATTGTTAAAGTTTATACTGATGGAGCTTGCAAAGGAAATCCTGGACCAGGAGGTTGGGGATTTTTATTGAGATATTGTAATTATACAAAATTTTTTTATGGATTTGATCCATTAACAACCAATAATCGTATGGAACTTACGGCTGCTATTAAAGCTTTGGAATCTTTAAATCGTTCATGTAATGTTCATCTTTTTACTGATTCAAAATATTTAAGTCAAGGTATGAATGATTGGATATTTAAATGGAAAAAAAATTTTTGGGTTAGCACTAGAAAGAAACCAATAAAAAATATTGATTTATGGAAGAAATTAGATTTAATTTCTAATTTTCATGTTGTTAATTGGTATTGGATAAAGGGTCATTCTGGTTATCCTGAAAATGAACAAGTTGATGCATTAGCTAAAAAAGCAATTTTAGAATCATTGTGTTAAGAATTTAATAAGTAATGAATTTTATTTCATTTAATTTTTTATCAATTAAGGCATATAAAATGAAAAGACAAATTGTGTTAGATACAGAAACCACAGGTCTTGATATAAAGTTAGGACATAAAATTATTGAAATTGGATGTATAGAATTAAAAGAAAGAAAATTTACTGGAAAATATTTTCATACATATTTAAATCCTCAACGTGATATTGATAAAGAATCTTTTAATATACATGGAATTACTAGAGATTTTTTGGAGAAAAAACCTTTTTTTAAAGATATTGCAATGAGTCTTTTAAAATTTATTAAACATTCTGAGCTGATAATACATAATGCAAAATTTGATATAGATTTTTTAGAACATGAATTTAAATTAATTAATAATCCAATTCTTTTGAAAAATTATTGTTCTATTTTTGATACTTTGATTTTTGCAAGAAAAAAATATCCTGGAAGAAGAAATACTTTAAATGCTCTTTGTAAGCGTTATAAAATAAATATTTCTGATAGAAATTTTCATGGTGCTTTGTTGGATGCTAAAATCTTAGCATCTCTTTATTTAGAAATGACTAGTGGACAAACTTCTTTGTTCAAAAAAGAAAAAATAAAACAAAATTTTAGCAATTATAAAAATAATGATATAGATCATGTTTTATTAGTTAGTAATTCTCCTATTATTTATGCTAATTCAGAAGAATTAAGAAGACATAATAAATTTATTAGTTTTTTAAAAAAAGACTTTTAGCAATAAAGCTTTTAACGGTTTTATTTAAATATTTATAATATTCGGAGAGAGAGGGATTCGAACCCTCGATACATAAAATTTAATTTGTATACATGTTTTCCAAACATGCGCTTTAATCCACTCAGCCATCTCTCCATACATAAATTTATTCAATTAGATATTTGCTGTGTTGAATTAAAAATGAGAGGTTCTATTTTAACAAAAAATAGATATAATTATCAATAAAATTAATATTAATTTTTATTAGATAAAGTATATTTACTATAATATAACTCCCATGGATACGTATCGATTTTCACATAGTAATATATTAAATATTTTACAAGCAGAACTTATAGACATACATTCTAGTGCAATTTTTTTAGTAAATAATTTTTTAAGCTTATTCAAATAAGATATTTGTATGTTATTTGAGGCAATTAAAATAATATTTGTTTTATATAGAATTAATGGTTTTATATTATATTTGTTTATATCGTAAATATTATTAACTTTCCAAGTAGAAATAATTGTATCATTATTTATAATGAGGCTTTTTTTATAAATTAATGAATTTATTTTTATAAAATTGTTTCCATAAGATTGAATACTATGTTTTTGACAACATTCTAAGTTAATATACATTGTTATGATGAATATTTTTTTTAAAAGTATATTTAATAAATTTTAATTAATATTATTACAAATTTTTATTAAAATATAAGTAGTTACATAAATTTTTTTTTATATGATAAATATTGTTATAAATAACAGTAAAAAAATACTGTCTAAAAATATAAAATATAATTTAATTCATAAGAGTTATTATTATAACATATTAATATCTTTAGGATTTTCTTTTGTGTATCCTCCTTTAGCAAATTTAATAAGTATATATTGTAATATATCTATAAAAGAACAATGGTTAGTAGTTTCTTTGGTTCATTGGAAACTTTATTATAATCAAGTTATGATTGTAGCATCGGATTCTTCTTTGCAATTAAATGAATTAGAATCTCGTTTATGGTTTTATGAAATTTCTCAATTTTTTAAATCAGATGATATAAATTTAATTTATTACAATCCATATATTTGGTTGATTAATATTAAAAATAAACCATTAATATATAATCCTTCTATATATGTATTATTGAATAAACCAATATATCCTTCTTTATTTTATTTAGATAAGACTTTATTTTGGCAAAAAAAAATTACAGAATTGCAAATGTATTTATACTCTCATTCACTTAATAAATGGAGGCCTCCTGGTTTAACTATTAATAGTTTATGGATTTGGGGACATGGAAAATTTATATTTCCCAAATTAATCAAAATTATTACAAATGATTTGATTTTATTAAAATATTTTTCAGAATTTAATAATATAATGAATTTTTCTTATAAATCAAAATTTGATAAAAATTGTTGTGTATTTATTAAATATCCTAAAGAAGAAATATTTATTTTTTTAAAAAAAAAGTTAAAAAAATATTCAACTTATTGGCATTGGAATAATGTATCTTTATACTATCAAGCAAAAAGATTTTGGTTTTTTTAAAAAATTGTTTTTTTAGTTAAAAAACTATATTTTTTATATTAATTAATTAATTTAATTTATAAAATTTTGTTAAAATGAATAAAGAATTTAATATTAAAAATATCGATTCTTTGATCGATTATTAATATTTAAAATAATTTTTAAATATATTTGGAATATATTAATAAAATCAGAAAAGTTTGTAAATAATTTTTTATATAGAAGATTAATTACTTTATTTGCATTAGATAATTTTTATTGTAAAGTTAATATTTTTATATATAAATATTAAAATTTTAATGTTTTTATTATATTAGTGAAATAAATTATGTTAAATATTTTAATTAAAAAAATTTTTAAAAGCAGAAATGAACGAGTTTTAAATAAAATTAAAAGAAAGATTATATCTATTAATTCTTATGAAGAAAAAATTAAAAAACTTTCTAATAAACAATTGTTTAACAAAACAAAAGAATTTAAATCTAGATTATTTGAAGGAGAAGATTTAAATGATATTTTAACGGAAGCTTTTGCTGTAGTTAGAGAAGTTTCATTTAGAATTTTAAATTTAAGACATTTTGATGTCCAATTAATTGGTGGTGTTGTGTTACATGAGGGAAAAGTTGCTGAAATGCGTACAGGAGAAGGTAAAACTTTAGTAGCTACTTTACCATCTTATTTAAATGCTTTAACTGGAAAAGGAGTTCATGTTGTTACAGTTAATGATTATCTTTCTAAACGTGATAGTAAGTGGATGAAACCTATATATGAAGCTTTAGGATTGACTGTAGGTGTTATTTATGCAGATATGCCATATAAAGAAAAAAAAATTGCTTATCAATCAGATATTATTTATGGGACAAATAATGAATTTGGTTTTGATTATTTAAGGGATAATATGATTTTTAATATAGAAGATAAAGTTCAAAAAGAGTTAAATTTTGCTATCATTGATGAAGTTGATTCTATTTTGATAGATGAAGCTAGAACTCCATTAATTATTTCCGGAGAATCTTATGTAAGTTCTGATTTATATGTAATAATTAATAAAATTATTCTACAGCTTAATGAAAATACTAATTTTAATAATTTAACGAATTATATTGTTGATGAAAAACAAAAACAAGTATATTTGACAGAAAAAGGACATGATAATATTGAAAAACTTCTTTTAGAAGCTAAATTATTAAATTCTAAAGAAGATCTTTATCGTTCTACTAATATTAATCTTATGTATCATATAAATGCTGCTCTCAGAGCCCATATCATGTTTCATAGAAATGTTGATTATATTATTAAGAATAGAAAAATAATTATTGTAGATGAACATACGGGTAGAGCTATATATGGTAGAAGATGGTCAGAAGGATTACATCAGGCTATAGAAGCTAAAGAACATGTTCCAATTCAAAATGAAAATCAAACTCTTGCTTCAATTACATTTCAAAATTATTTTAGATTATACAACAAATTATCTGGAATGACTGGAACTGCTGATACAGAAGCTTATGAATTTCAACAAATTTATGATTTGGAAGTAATAGTTATCCCTACAAATAAACCTATGTGTCGTTTGGATCAAAGTGATTTAGTTTATCTTACTCAAAAAGATAAATATAATGCCATCATTAATGATGTAAGAAATTGTGTTAAGAAAAAACAACCTGTTCTCATAGGAACAACATCAATTGAATCTTCAGAAATATTAAGTAATTTAATGGATAAGTTTTCGATTAAACATCAAATTCTTAATGCCAAATTTCATAAAAAAGAAGCAAAAATAATTGCAGATGCAGGAAGGCCTGGTGCTGTAACAATTGCTACTAATATGGCTGGTAGAGGAACCGATATTGTTTTAGGAGGAAATATATTTTATGAATTTGATCATTCATTATTAAAAATTAATAAAGAGAGAGTAAAAATCTTAAAAAAAGATTGGAAAAGACGTCATGAACAAGTAATAAAATCTGGAGGACTAAGAGTTATTGGTTCAGAAAGACATGAATCCAGACGTATTGATAATCAATTAAGAGGAAGAGCTGGAAGACAAGGAGATATAGGAAGTAGTAGATTTTATTTATCTATGGAAGATAATTTAATGAGAATTTTTGCTTCTAAACGTGTTTCACATATAATGAAGCGATTAGGAATGAAATCAGGTGAACCCATTGAACATTCTTTAATATCAAGAGCAATAGAAAATGCTCAAAAAAAGTTAGAAGGGTATTATTTTGATATCAGAAAACAATTATTAGAATATGATGATGTTATAAATGAACAAAGAAAAGTTTTTTACACGCAAAGATTACATCTTATAAAAATGATTAGTTTTAAAGAGTTTATTATAGAAATTATGAAAGATGTAATATCTAATTTAATAGAAAATTTTAATTTTTCTAAAAATATAAATGATTTCAAACAGGATGTAAAATTAAATAAATTGTTTTTTATAATTATGAGAGATTTTAATATTAGTATAGATAATACTAGTATTTTTACAAAAAAAAAATCATCTTTTAATTTTAAAAATTATATTAAGAAAGAAATTTTTAATAAGTTTTTAAATATTTATAAAGAAAAAAAAAAGGAACTTGATGAAAATATCTTATATTTTTTTGAAAAATTTATTATTTTACAAACTTTAGATTTTTATTGGTGTGAACATCTATCTATAATAGATTATTTACGTCAAGGTATTCATTTGCGAGGATATGCGCAAAAAGATCCTAAACAGGAATATAAAAGAGAAGCATTTATTTTATTTTTCAATATGATTTCTTCATTAAAGTATGAAATAATAAAGCTATTATTTTCTGTAAGTATAGAAAAAAAAACAGAAATAGCAAAAGAAGCTATTAAATTAAATAAACAAGAATATGGAGAATGTTTGCAAGAAAAAAGATTCATTTATAATAAAAAAATAAAATATTTTGATAATAAAAATTTAAATATATTTAAAGTGTATGAAAAAAAAATAGGTAGAAATGACGTATGTCCGTGTGGATCTAAAAAAAAATTTAAATTTTGTCATGGACAATTATCTTAAAGATAAAAAAAATAATTTTAGTAATATACGTATATACAACAATATGTTCTATTATATTAATTAAATTTAATATATTCAATATTATATAATAAGTTATGCTAAAACATTTTTTTATTGTTAAAATTTTTATAAAATATATAATCTAATTAGATAGGTCAGATAGCTCAGTTGGTAGAGCAGAGGACTGAAAATCCTTGTGTCGGCAGTTCAATTCTGCCTCTGACCAAAATATATAATATATAATATATTGTAAGTAATTTTATTTATTAAAAGAAAATTAATATAATTTTAATTATTAATATGAATTCTATTAATATAGTAAAAAAAAGATTTTTTTTATTAAAAAACAGATCATATTTCTTCATTATTTTATATATATTAGAAACCGATCAAAAATTAGTAACAAAACAGTTAAATCAATTTATTTCAAATAAATTATTTGAATTTAGAAATATTCCAATTATAATTGATTTTAGTAAAATTAAAAATGAAACTATTGATCTATTATTCTTGTACAATTTTTTAAAAAGTAACTTTTTATATCCTTTCGCAATTCAAGGTATAAAAAAAAATGAAAAATTAATTGATATTGCTAAAATATTAAATTTAGCTATATTGAATGACTCATTTATTAATAATGATGAATTAATCATTAAAAATAATCAATGTGGATATGAAAAACATTTCTTTTTAAAAGAGGAGTTGCAACAAAATAAATTATATACGTTTACAATTAGATCAGGTCAACAAATTATTAATGAAAAAGGAGATTTAATTATTGTTTCTTCAGTTAATCATGGAGCAGAATTATTTGCTAGTGGAAATATTCATATATATGGTACACTAAGGGGAAAATCATTAGCTGGGATTAATGGAAATCTTGAAGCAAGAATTTTTTGTCAATCATTAGATGCAGAACTTTTATCTATTGCTGGTATTTATCGTTCAGATAATGCAATAAAATCTTATTTTGAACCATGTCAAATATACTTAAAAAATAATAAAATTAAAATTCAACCATTATGTTGATTATATTTTGAGGAAATTTTACCTTTATTAAGTATATTGTTTAATAGGATTGATTAAAACCAATATTGACTCAAATGGTATTGATTATTAAAAATATATTATTATTTTTATAATTTTTAATATTATTTTATTTTGATTTTAACTAAATTCAATTTAGTTTTAATAAACTTTTATTGAATAAAATATATTTTATTAAAATGAAATATTTATATTGATTTTTATCATAATAAAATTTATTTTATATATAAAATAAACATACTTTGTTTTTAGTATTTAAAAAAAATGTGATGGAAGAATTAACTTTATCAATAATTAAACCAGATGGAGTAAAAAAATTAATTGTTGGAAATATTTATAATAGATTTGAAAAATCTGGATTGAAAATTATTGCTATAAAAACTGTAAAGCTTACTTTCGAAAAAGCTATACAATTTTATTACATCCATAAGGAAAAAAAATTCTTTAATGATTTAATAAATTTTATGGTTTCTGGACCTATAATAGTTCAAATCTTACAAGGAGATAATGCTATTAAAAAAAATCGTGCATTAATGGGAAATACTGATCCAAAAAATGCATTACCAGGTACTATTCGTTATGATTTTGCGGAAAACATTAATTGTAATATTGTACATGGATCAGATAGTATAGAAACAGCTTATCAAGAAATTTCTTTTTTTTTTAAATCATATGAAATATTTATATAATAAATATTATTTAAATAATTTTTAATATTTTTTTAAATTGATTAAAAAACAAATTATTTTATTTATTATTTTTGGCAATATTCATTTTATGATAAAAAAAATAGATATTTTAAATTTAAATAGAGAGCAAATATTTAAGATATTTAATAGTATAGATGAAAAATCTTATAGAATTCAACAAGTTATGCAATGGATTCATAAATTTGGAACTAAAGATTTTTTGAATATGACTAATATTAATAAAAAATTTCGTAACTATTTAAATAGTACTTTTAAAGTAGAGTTACCATCAATTGCAGGTTTTAAAAAATCTAAAGATGGTACATGCAAATGGTTGTTAAAATTAAAATGTAAAAATTATATTGAAACTGTATTTATTCCAGAAAAAAAAAGAAAAACTTTATGTATATCATCCCAAATTGGATGTATTGCAAATTGCAGTTTTTGTTATACTGGAAAAATGGGGTTTAGTAGAAATTTAAGTTTATCTGAAATATTAGGACAAATTTGGTTAGTTAATAAAAATTTAAATAGAAAAAAAAAAGTATATAATGACAAAAATATAACAAATATAGTAATTATGGGAATGGGGGAACCCTTATTTAATTTTAAAAATATTATTAATGCAATAAATATTATTGCAGATAAATTTACATATAATATACCTCAAAAAAAAATTACATTAAGTACAGTTGGTATAGTACCAATTCTAAAAAAATTATATTATACAACTTCTATAGGAATTGCTATATCATTACATGCTCCTAATGAAGAATTAAGAAATATACTTGTTCCAATAAATAAAAAATATCCATTATTTAATTTAATAAAATTATGTAAAGAAATTTTTAATAAAAATCAAAAACGTAAAGTTACTTTTGAATATATTATGTTAAAAAATATTAATGACCAATCTATTCATGCTGATCAATTAATAAAATTATTAAACAATATTTTAGCAAAAGTTAATTTAATTCCATTTAATATGTTTCCTCATTCTAAATATGAATCTTCTTCTATGGAAGTAATTAAGAAATTTAATAAAAAATTATTAAACAATGGCATATATAGTTCTATTCGTAAAACAAGAGGTTTAGATATTAATGCTTCATGTGGACAATTATATAGTAAAATTAAAATGTAGAATATTAATATATTTTATTTTTTATAATAAATTTTATAGTAGATTTTAATTATTAAAAGTATGTATTAATTTTATTAAAAATTAATTTAATTAAATTTTTATTAATTATAATATTTGGTTAATACTATTTTTTTTATTTTGAGAATTTAAGATTAACTCACATACTTCACGTACTGCTCCATATCCTCCAGCTCTTTTTGTTTGCCAAATAGAATTTTTTTTTGCTTGTTCAGTTGCATTAGATACGGATATGCTTAATCCTACTTGTTTCATAACTGAAATATCAGGTATATCATCTCCTATATAAGCGAATTCTTCATTTTTTAAATTTAAAATTGTTTTTAGTTTATTAAAAGCATGATTTTTATCGGTTTGTCCTTTAAAAAAATATTTAATTCCTAGTTGTCGTACTCTAAAATCAATTATTTTACTATTAGAAATAGTTATAATAGCCACTTCTATTCCTGCCATAATTAATAGTTTTATTCCAATACCATCATGTACATAAAAAGATTTAAATTCATTTCCATGGTTATCTATATAAAAAAAACCGTTTGTTAATACTCCATCTACATCACAGATTAAACATTTTATTTTTTTTGCTTTGTCTAGTATTGTTTTTTTCATTTTATATTGTAAAAATTATGTTTGATATAATTAAATATTTATATTATTATAAATCATTTTAACAATGAAATTATTTTTTTTAAGTACTAATTAATTTTTAATAAATATTTTCTATATTTTATAGATGTATATAATTATAAAAAATTAAAAGTTAATAAAAATTAGGAAACTATAATAAAATGGTTACGATTGTTGATGAATTAAAAAATATATTTTTAAATACAAAAAATATAGATTTTGTTGATGTAGAATACAATGTATCTCATTGTGACTTAACTATTGTTTCTGATTTATTTATAAATAAATCAGAATTAGAAAAGCAAAAATTCGTTTATTCTAAATTAAAAAAATATTTTTTAAATAATGATATACATTCTATAAAAATGAATCTTTTTACAAGACAAGAATGGAATAAGAAATTATGAGTCAATTTATTATTAATGGAGGAAATTCTTTAAATGGAAAAGTTAGTATTTCTGGATCTAAAAATGCAGCATTACCTATAATAGCAGCTTCATTACTTACTGAAGATGATGTTTATATTTCTAATATACCAGATATCAAAGATGTAAAGATTATGTTAGAAATATTAAAATTAATAGGTTCAAAAATAACTTTTTACACTAAAAATAATATCAAAATTAATTCATCTAATATTGATAGTTTTTATGTACCGTTTAGTTTTACTAAAAAAATTAGAGCTTCTATTCTAGTTTTAGGTCCATTATTATTAAGGTTTGGAAAAGTTAGAATTGGTTTTCCAGGAGGATGTAATATTGGTGTCCGTCCTATTGATTTACATTTAAATATCTTAAAAAAAATGGGAATTGATATTTATATAGAGGATAAATTTATTAATGCCTCTATAAAAAAAAAGATAAAATCTGGAACTTTTGTATTTGATATGGTTACTGTCACTGGAACAGAAAATATATTAATGACATCAATTTTTGTAAATGGGGAAATAATTATTAAAAATGCTGCTTGTGAACCAGAAATTGTAGATTTATCTAAATTTTTAACTGAGTTAGGAGCAAAAATTTATGGTATTGGTACAAATACTCTTATGATAAAAGGAGTTAAATATTTACATGGAAATTATAAGTATTATTCAATAATATCAGATAGAATTGAAGCTGGTACGTATTTAATAGCTGGAATTATAACAAAAGGAAGATTGTTAATCGATAATATTAATCCAAATATTTTATCATCAATTTTATTTGTTATTAAAAAATCAGGGGTTAATTTAAATATTGGGAAAAATTCTATTGAAGTAAATATGAATAAAATAACATCTTTAAATTCGGTAAATATTGTAACAGCTACCTATCCATTTTTTCCAACAGATATGCAACCACAATTTATTATTTTAAATATTATTGCAAATGGAATCTCTTTAATTATTGAAACTGTTTTTAAAAATAGATTTACACATATAAAAGAATTGATATCTATGGGTGCTAAAATAATTTTAAACAAAAATAAAATTTTGATAATAGGAAATAAAAAATTATTGGGAACATTTGTGAAAGCAAGTGATTTACGATCTGCTGCAAGTTTAATTTTAGCTGGATTAATTGCGGTTGGAAAAACTATTATAGAATATATTGACTATATTGATAGAGGATACGATAATATTGAAAATAAATTGACTTTATTGGGAGCGGATATTAAAAGGAGAAATATAATTATTTAATGATTCTACGTAATTTTTTAGATTCTTATTTAAATGATTTATTAGAATGTAATACATTCGAAGATTCAGTTTACAATGGTTTACAAATCGAAGGTTCTGAAAAAATTAGTTCTCTATGTACTGCTGTTTCAATTTCTAATGAAGTAATTGATAAAGTAGAACTATTACAATCTGATGCGATTATCGTTCACCATGGATATTTTTGGAAAAAAGATTCTCCAGCAATTATTGGGATTAAAAAAAAACAAATAGAAAAATTGATAAAAAATAATGTTTCATTGTTTTCATATCATTTACCGCTGGATTGTCATAAAGAAATTGGTAATAATATTTGTTTAGGAAAGCTTTTTGAACTTGATAACATTAATTCTTGTAAAGTATTTAATATAAAAAATTTACTTTGGTACGGATCTTTTAAAGAATGCAAGACTTATAAGGAATTTATAGATTTAATTATCTTAAAGATTGGAAGAATACCTTTGCATATACAATCTTCAAATAAGTATATAAAAAATATTGCTTGGTGTACAGGAGCTGCACAAGATCTAATTTTAAAAGCATATGATTTAGGAGTAGATGCTTATATAAGTGGAGAAATTTCTGAAAGAACTTATTATCAAGCGAAAGATTTAAATATTCACTATTTTTCTTGCGGTCATCATGCTACAGAACGTTTTGGAATACAAGCGTTAGGAAATTATTTGCAAAACCAATTTCCTGTTAAACACTATTTTATAGAAACATTTAATCCTGTTTAATAGTATTAACATTATTAATATCAAATTTGTTACAAAATAAAAATAATTTCACTTAAAAAAGTTTAATTTTATAATTATAGATTAATAAACACTTATTTTATATAATATATTTTACTAAATGATTTATATTAAAAAACAGTTAGTTTAATAGATAAACTGATAATTAAACTATTATAATATTTTTGAAAAAATTTTAATAATTTTAAAAAAAATTTTTCTTTAATAAACTGCTTTTAAAAAAATAAGAGAATATATCATGCGATCTCATTATTGTGGTAATGTAAATAAAAAGATACTTAATAAAATAATAAGTATATGTGGATGGATAGATAATTATAGACAACATAAGAAAATAATATTTTTTGATGTTAGGGATCATTCTGGAATTTTACAAGTTGTTTGTTCATATAAATATGAAAAAGTTTTTTCTGTTGCAAAAAAAATACATTGCGAAGATGTAATCTGGGTTAAAGGTTTAGTATGTAGTTGTTCAAATATATCAAAAAATCATAATTCTAAAATAAGTTATATTGAAATATTAGTTTATGAGTTAAAAATATTAAATCCAGCTACCTTACTTCCATTTACTCCAAATGAATGTAAAAGGTTGAATATAAGTGAAAATATGAGATATACATTTAGATATTTAGATTTAAGACGAGATAAAATGCAAAAAAATTTAATATTTCGCCATAATTTAATTCAGTATATTAGAAATTATTTAAATAAAAAAGGTTTTATTGATATTGAAACTCCATTTTTAACCAGATCTACTCCGGAAGGTGCAAGAGATTATTTTGTTCAATCACGATTAGATCTTAGTAAATTCTATGCCTTACCTCAATCTCCACAATTATTTAAACAATTAATTATGATGTCAGGATTTAACAAATATTATCAAATTGTTCGTTGTTTTAGAGATGAAGATTTAAGATCTGACAGACAACCAGAATTTACACAGCTTGATATAGAAATGTCATTTATCAAAGAAAGACATGTTCAAAAAGTAATTGAAGATATGTTAATAAAAATATTTAAAAAATTTCTTGATATTACTTTAGCTAAAAAATTTATTAGTCTGAAATATTTAGATGCAATTAATAAATTTGGAACTGATAAACCTGATTTACGTATTCCTATTGAATTAATTAATATCACTAAAATAATTAAAAAGTATGATTTTAATATTTTCTTTAAAATTAAAGAAGATTTTAATAATCAAATAATTGCTTTTAAAGTTCCTAGTTATTGTAGCATTTCTAATGAAGAAATAATTCAGTACATAACATTTATGAAAAAATACAAAGTTAAAAAATTTTTTTATTTAAGTTTATATGATAACATGCCAACTTATATAAGATCAAAATTTTCTATCTTAAATTTTTTATCTAAAAATTGTATCAATGAAATTCTTCATTTTATGTCAGTTACATCTAATGAAATTATTTTTATTTGCGTTGGTTACAAGAATATTGTTTATGAATCTATGGGAAATTTACGTGTAGAAATAGGAAATAGTAAAAATTTAATTTCTACTTCTAAATGGTCTATTTTATGGATTACAGATTATCCTATGTTTTTATTGAATGAAAGAACTAAAAAATTACAATCTGCTCATCATCCATTTGTAGCTCCAAAAAAAAATAATCTTGAATTTTTAAAAAAAAATCCTCTAAAAGTTTTATCCAAATCATATGATCTTATAATTAATGGATATGAGATTGGAGGTGGTTCTATTCGAATT
The DNA here is from genome assembly GCF_002776555.1 of Candidatus Legionella polyplacis. GTDB lineage: Bacteria > Pseudomonadota > Gammaproteobacteria > Legionellales > Legionellaceae > Legionella_E > Legionella_E polyplacis. The sequence goes on along the minus strand of NZ_CP021497.1, from coordinate 65,090 downwards.
CATGATTTTGATTTGCAAAATACTATATTTTCTATATTAGATATTGATGAAAAAAAAATAAAATATGATTTTGGATTTTTTTTAAATGCTTTAAAGCATGGATGTCCTCCTCATGGTGGAATTGCTTTAGGTATTGATCGATTAATCATGTTATTAACTAATTCCAAATCTATTCGTGATGTTATAGCATTTCCAAAAACTAATTCAGCAACGTGTATGTTAACTAATTCTCCATCAGAAATAATGAATTAAGTTTAAAATAAAAATTATTATTATTATTTTTTTAAAATATATTTAATATTTTTATATTAAATTTTTATTTAAATTAAGAAAACATATTAATTTTATATTAAATTAATAATTATAAAATGTAATAAGTGAATATTAAGGTAAAGAACCACTAGAAAATAGATTATTGATAATGAATTATCGAATTAATTTTTTTAAAATTAAATTATTACAGTTTGTTAAAATAAATATTTAGATAAAATTTAAAATTTTTTAATTATTTTTACGCATTTAAAATATATTAAATGATTCTCCACAACTACAAGTAGATAAAGCCATAGGATTGTATATAATAAATCTCTCTCCTTTAATATCTTGTAAATAGTCAATTTTTATTTTTTTTAAATATGGATAACTAATTGAATTTATAACTAATTTTATATTTGATTTTCCGTCTGAACATTTTTTTATAAAAATAAAATCATTTTTAAGTATTTTTTGATCTAAAAAGATTTTATATTGCAATCCATTACATCCACCACTAATAATACTAATTCTTAAATTATAGTTTATATTTTTTTTAGATATTAAAGAATAAATTTTATCTATAGCTTTAATAGAAATGTCAATTTTAGTTGATGATTTTGATAAATTATTTTCTATGTTTTTCATAATTTATTTTATTTAAATAAATATTTGTTATAAATTTAATTAATGAATGACATATTTTATTTTTGCACCTCCAAGACACTGATTATTTTTATAAAAAACAATATATTGTCCAGGGTTTATAGCGCGTTGTAAATAATAAAATTCAACATAATAATCTAAACTATCGTTACATTCAAATACTGTACACAATTCTTGATTATATCCATGCCTTATTTTTGCAAAACAATTAAATGGAAACTTAAATGGTTTTAATAGCCAATGAATAGGTTCACAATAAATATTTTTTGAATATAGTAAAAAATTATTAATTCCTTGAACCACAATTAATGTATTTGTTTTTATATTTTTATGTTGTACATACCAAGGTAGTTGATCAGTATTTTTTTTTCCACCTATACCTAATCCTTTTCTTTGACCTATTGTATAAAAAAATACTCCATCATGTTTTCCTAATATTTTCCCATTAACATTTTTAATAAATCCAGGTTTTAATAAAAAAAATTCTTGTAAAAAATTTTTAAAATTCTTTTTTCCTATAAAGCATAATCCTGTTGAACTTTTTTTATTATAATTAGTAAATCCTAATTTTTTTGCTAGTTTTCTAACATCCATTTTATAATGATCTCCTAACGGGAATAATAAATACTTAAAAATTTTTGGATTAACTGCATGCAAAAAATATGTTTGGTCTCTTTTTTTATCTTTTGCCTGAAACAAAGGACTATTGTTATATAATTGTTTTTTATAAGATATTTTTGCGTAATGTCCTGTAGCTAAAAAATCAGCACCTAATTTTAGCATAGAATATTTCAGAATAATTTTAAATTTAATTTCTTTATTACAAATAATATCTGGATTTGGAATTTTACCTTGTTCATATTCGTTAATAAATAATTTAAATACCTTTTCCCAATATTCCTCAGAAAAATTAGCATAATGAATAGGAATATTTAGTTGTTTACATATTAATTTTGCATCATTCCAATCATTTTCAAATGCACATTTTCCTAAAATGTCATCCTTTTCCCAATTTTTAACAAATAATCCTTCAACTAAATACTTTTGTTTTTTCAACATCCACGCAGCAACGGACGAATCTACTCCTCCTGACATAGCTACAATTACTTTTGCTTTCATTAAAATAATATAATTTTATAAATTGACTTTATTAAATTATTTTAAACTATAAAATTAAAAATAGAAATTAATTTCTATTTATATTGATAATATATAAAATATAATATATTTTATATATAATTTTTTTTAAATTTATTAAAGATTTTTATATTAATAATTTTAATAAATATTAAATTTTAATTATAATACGATATGATTATTGTTATTCTTATATTTTAAGAAAATATTATTATGAGGATATAAATATATGGCAGTACAACAAAATAAAAAGTCTCGTTCAAAAAGAAATATGAGAAGATCTCATGATCAAGTACATATTCCTACATTATCAATAGATAATGTTACCAAAGAAGTACATATAAGACATCATATAACAAAAGATGGTTATTACAAAGGAAAAAAAATACTACATATTAAAAAAACTAAAAAAATAAAAGAGTAAAAATTGAAAAAAATAATTATTGCAATTGATGTAATGGGTGGAGATTATGGAGTTAAAGCATCAATACCAGCTTGTGTACATTCAATAAAAAAAAATTCAAATTTAAAATTATTATTAGTTGGTAATCAAGAACAAATTCATATGCAACTTAAAAAGTTTAATATGATTAAACATGAACAATTTTCAATTGTTCATACATCTGAAGAAATTTCTATGAATCAATCTCCGATAAGTGCTATAAGAAACAAAAAAAATTCTTCTATGCATATAGCAATAAAATTAATTAAAGAAAAAAAAGCTCATGCATGTGTAAGTGCTGGAAATACAGGAGCATTAGTAGCAATATCTAATTTTTTTTTAAAAACTTTACCTGGAATTGAAAGACCTGGAATTATGGCTGTCTTTCCAACTATAACTGGGAAAACTCGCATTTTAGATTTAGGTGCGAATATTACCTGTAATGTAGAACATTTATTTCAATTTGCAATTATGGGAACTGCTTTAATTGAGATTTTAGATAAAAAAATGAATCCTAAAGTTGGGTTATTAAATATTGGAGTAGAAGATATAAAAGGTAATGATCAAATTAAATTAACTTCTTATAAATTAAAACAATCTAAAATAATAAATTATATAGGATATGTTGAAGGAAATTCTGTATATACTGGGAAAGTAGATTTAATAATTTGTGATGGATTTACAGGTAATATTGTGTTAAAAACCAATGAAGGGTTAGCAAAATTAATATTAATTAAAATTAAAGAATTATTTTATAAGAATTTTTTTACTAAATTATTAGGAGTTATATCGATGCCTGTGTGGTTAAAGATAAAAAAAAAAATGGATCCTATTTATTATAATGGAGCTATCCTATTAGGATTAAATGGTATTGTTATTAAAAGTCATGGAAATGCATGTGAAAAAGCTTTTGAGTTTGCAATTAAAGAAGCAATAAAAGAAGTAGAAAATAATGTTATTGATTTGTTAAGAGATAGAATGATAAATTATGTAAATAAAGGTTTATTAACATGAAAAATGTTATAATCAATGGAACAGGATGTTATTTACCAAATTATATATTAAATAATAAAGAATTAGGATCTAAAATAAATACTTCTGATAAATGGATATATACTCGTACTGGGATAAAAAAGAGACATATTGCTTCAAACTATGAAACAACTTCTTTTATGGCATGTAAAGCTGCATTAAATGCATTGGAAAATTCTAATATTAATGCAATTGATATCGATTTAATTTTAGTAGCTACATGTACTCCAAATTATTTTTTTCCCAATATAGCATCTCATATTCAGAAGGCACTTAATGTTACCCATTCTATTCCTTCATTTGATATTAATGCAGCATGTAGCGGATTCATTTATGCAATGGATATAGCTAAACAATATATTTCCTCTGGAAATGCAAAACATATTTTAATTGTAGGAAGTGAAGTAATGTCAAAAACTTTGAATTGGGTAGATAGATCTACTTGTGTTTTGTTTGGTGATGGTGCTGGAGCTATTATTTTAAGTGAAAGTAATAAACCTGGGATTTTATCAAGTATTTTATATACAAAATATGATGTTAATTCACTTTTAATGTATAAAAATTATTCTAGTAAGAAAAAAAAATCTTTTATTAAAATGAAAGGTAACAAAATTTTTAAACTTTCTGTAAAGATTATAGAAAATATAATCAACAAAGTATTAGATTCTTGTCAATTAAATAAAACAGATATTAGCTGGTTAATTCCTCATCAATCTAATATTCGAATTATTCAAGCAGTAGCCAAAAAATTAAATTTCCCTATGTCCCAGGTCATTATAACAATTAAAAATCAGGGAAACACTTCTGCAGCTTCTATACCTTTAGCATTAGACTATGCTATACGACAAAAAAAAAAAATTAAGCAAAATGATTTATTGTTATTAGAATCTTTTGGAGGAGGAATAACATGTGGAGCTATGTTAATACGGTATTAAATTTAAAAATATTAATTAATTTTCTATATAGTATATTTATTATATAAATATTATCATTATATTTTATTAAATATATTTAAAATTGGTAATTAATAAATGACAAAACATAATATAGCATTTGTTTTTCCAGGACAAGGATCTCAATCTATAAAGTTATTACATAAATTAAAAAATTCTTTTTCTATAGTAAAAATTTTATTAAATCAAATTTCTGATTGTATCAATTGTAATATTTGGGATTTAATTACAAACCAATCTAATTGTTATATTAATACAATACAACATACACAACTCATTGTGTTAATATCAAATATAGTTCTGTTTAAATTATTAGAACATTTAAAATTATTAAATTCTATTTCATATATGGCTGGTCACAGTGTTGGAGAATATTCTGCATTATTTTGTTCTAATGCAATTAATTTAAACGATGTAATTCATTTAGTTATAAAAAGAGAAAAATTAATGTGTAATAATATTATGTTTAACAAACATCAAGGAAGTATGGCTGTAATTGTAGGATTGAATAGTAAAAAAGTTATTAATATTTGTAAAAATATTAGTAAACTTATTGCAAAAGTATATTTATCAGGATTTAACTCTAAAAATCAAATCACTATATCTGGTTATGCTACTGCTGTAAAAAAAGTATTAGATATAGCTATTGAGGAAGGAGCAATATTTACTAAATTAATTAATGTTAGCAGTCCTTCTCATTGTCCATTATTAAAAAATATTTCTAATATATTTTTTCAATATTTAAATACTGTTAATTTTAAAATTCCTAAAATACCTGTTATTTCTAATGTAAATGCAATTCCTTATAATTCAATAAATAATATACGTACTCTTTTAAAGGCACAATTATATTGTCCAATTCAATGGGTAAAAACTATTAAATTCATGAAAAATAATGGTGTTAATTTAATAATTGAATGTGGATTTGGAAATACATTGACTAATCTCATTAAAAATATTGATAAAAAAATAGTTACATGGAGTATTGATGATCAATTAAATTTAGAAAAATTAGTAAAATTTATTAATAAAATTGAAAATTTTTAATTATGAAATTAAATAATAAATTTGTTTTAATTACAGGAGCTAATAGAGGAATTGGTAAATCTATTGCATTAACATTAGCTAAAAAAAATTTTTTTATAATTGGAACAGCTTCTACAGAGGAAGGTGTTCAAAGTATTAATGATAATTTTGTTAAAAATAACTTATTCGGTGAAGGTTTTCTTTTAAATCTTAAAAATAAAGAAGAAATTATTAATTTAATTAGTATACTTTATAAACAAAAAAAAATTCCTTCCATATTGATAAATAATGCAGGAATTTGTAATGATAATTTACTTATACGAATGAAAGATAAAGAATGGACCGATGTTATAGATGTTAATTTGAATTCTATATTTTATTTAACTAAATTGTGTGTAAAGTTTATGTTAAAATTTAAATGGGGTAGAATTGTAAATATAAGTTCTGTTATTGGTTTAATAGGAAATTCTGGTCAAACTAATTATGCAGCAACAAAATCTGCTATTATTGGATTTAGTAAATCTTTAGCTAAAGAATTAGCAATCAAAGGAATTACAGTGAATGTTGTTGCTCCTGGGTTTATTGATACTGATATGACTAAAAAAATACCTGATTTTATAAAAGAAAAAATATTAAAATATATCCCTATGAAAAAAATAGGAAAACCTCAACATGTAGCAAATGCTGTATTGTTTTTAATTTCTGATTATGCAGAATATATTACTGGAGAAACTATTCATGTTAATGGAGGGATGTATATGTGTTGATTTTTATCAATGAAATAAAAAAACATAAAAATTTGTGTGTAATTTTATACATAATTTAATAGTGTTTTATTACTAAAAATTAAAAGAGGAAAATAATGGATACAATCGAAAAAAGAGTAAAAAAAATTGTTGCTGAACAACTAAATTTAAATAGAGATGAATTAAAAAATTCAGCATCATTTATTCAAGATTTAGGAGCAGATTCGTTAGATACTGTTGAATTAGTAATGGCATTAGAAGAAGAATTTAATATGGAAATATCTGATGATCAAGCTGAAAAAATTGGAACAATACAAGAAGCAATAGATTATATTAAATTAAATATAGAAAAAGAAAAAAATCATAAAACTTAAAATAGGGCAAATTTATTTTGAATAAAAGACGTGTTGTTGTAACAGGAATAGGAATGGTAACACCTATTGGATTAAATGTTTGTCAAACATGGAATAATATTTTATTGGGGAAAAGTGGTGTATCATTGGTGAATGAGTTTGATACATCTAAATATACAACTAAAATTTGGGCTAAAGTTAAAAACTTTAATATTGAAAATTATATTCCATTAAGTGAATCAAAAAAAATGGATTTATTTACACAATTTGGTATGGTTGCTACTATTGAAGCTATAAAAGATTCTAAGTTAATTATTAATGATTCGATTAGTTATCGTACAGGAGTTTCTGTTGGAGCAGGGATTGGTGGTATAGAAACTATTATAAGAAATCAAGAAAAATTAATTAAATATGGTCCAAAAAAAATATCTCCTTTTTTTATTCCTTCTGGAATAATAAATATTTTATCTGGACAGATATCAATAAAATATAAATTAAAAGGACCAAATATTGCAATATCTACTGCTTGTACAACAGGAACTCATAATATAGGAATTGCATTTCGTATGATTTCCTATGGAGATGCAGATCTTATGATTTGTGGAGGATCTGAGATGACTACAAATCCATTATGTTTAGCTGGTTTTTCTGCAACTCGTTCTTTATCAAAGCGCAATCATGAACCTGAAAAAGCATCTAGGCCATGGGATAAAGATAGAGATGGTTTCGTTATCGGAGAAGGATCTGGAATTCTTATATTAGAAGAATTTAATCATGCAATAAATAGAGGTGCATCTATTTATGCAGAAATAGTTGGATTTGGAATGTCAGGAGATGCTTATCATATTACAGCTCCTGATAAAGAAGCAGAGGGATTTTTAAGATCAATGCTACATGCTATTAAAGATGCAAAAGTAAATATAGAACAAATTGATTATATAAATGCTCACGGAACTTCTACTTATTTAAATGATTTGTATGAAACAAAAGCTATAAAAAAATTATTTAAAAATCATGCTTACAACTTAGCTATTAGCTCTACAAAGTCTATGACTGGACATTTATTAGGTGCTACAGGAGCTGTAGAAGCTATTTTTACTGTTCTTGCAATTAAAAATCAAATTGCTCCTCCTACTATAAATTTAGATCATCCTGATAAAAATTGTGATTTAAATTATGTAGCACATAAACCTCAAAAAAGAACTATTAATTTTGCTTTAAGTAATTCATTTGGATTTGGAGGTACCAATGGGAGTCTTTTATTTAAAAAAATTTAATTTTTTTAAATTTTATTTAAAAAATAAAATAAATAAAGAATCATATATGTATGTTACTTATAAAAAGTAAAGTTATGAAAAGTAATTGTGGATACTTTATTGTTATAGAAGGATTAGAAGGATCTGGAAAATCCACTATATTACGTTTAATTAAAAAATATTTAATTTTAAAAAATTTTATATTTAAAATTTTAACTGTAAGAGATCCAGGAGGAACTTTTTTAGGAGAAAGTATAAGAAAAATTATAACAAATAAAAATATAAATTTTTTAAGTTTTAAAGCAGAATTACTTTTATTTTATGCTGCAAGAGTTCAATTATTTGAACAAGTAATACAACCAGCATTAAAGAAAAATATTTGTGTTTTAAGTGACAGATTTGAATTATCAACGTTTGCATATCAATATGGTGGAAGAAAAATAAATAAAGAATTTATTATTAAACTTTCTAAGTTTTGTTTAAATAAATTTAAACCAGATTTAACATTTTTCTTAGATATTACTCCAAAAGAATGTTTTAATAGAATATTAAAAAGAAATAAAATTGATAGATTCGAAAAAGAATCATTTTATTTTTTTCAATGTGTATATGATACTTATCATGAATTTATTAGTTCTATGAAAAATGTAATTTGTATTAATGTTTGTAAAAAATCTTTAAATGAAATATTTAACTTAATTATATCAAAATTAAATAATTTAATTTTCAATGATGAATCTAAATAATTTAAATATTCCTTATTATAATAAAACTATTTGGAACAATTTTAAGATTTTATTTTTTAAAAAAAAAATACCAAATACAATGTTATTTATTAGTACATCTGATATAGAAAAAATAAATTTTATTTATTGCTTAATGTCTTTAATGCTTTGTTCTAAACATTCATTACCGTGTAATGATTGTTATCATTGCAAGTTAATAAAAAAAAATAAACATCCTGATGTATATATGTTAAATAATCGTAAAAAATTAATTACAATTGATCATATCAGAATGTTACAAAAATTTGCTTATATATACCCATATATAAGTAAATATAAATTTATAGTAATAGAATATATTGAAACTATTAATATTTACGCAAAAAATGCTTTATTAAAATTACTTGAAGAACCTCCTAGTTATCTTTATATTATTTTAAGTTCAGAAATAGTAGGAATAATACCAAATACTATTTTAAGTAGATGTTATAAATATAGATTAAATTTTCCAATTTTATTACAATATAATTATTTAGATTTAAGTTTTTGGAGTAATAATATTAGTTATGAAAAAAAAAATATATTAACTAAAGTTAATATATTTATTGATGACTTACAAATATTAATTAAAAATAAATTACATATTTGTAATTTTTTATCTAAATGGTCAAAATATAATTTTTATGATTTAATATGGATGATTTATCTTATTAATGTACAAATGATATGTTATCGTTTTAAAGATATAAATGATAAAAAATGGGAACAATTGATTCTCATATCAGAGCAATTTTCTATTGATTTTTTATTCAAACAACTTGATAGAATATATAATTTAATGATAAAATCTCATAATGTATGTAACATAAATACTAGCTTTTTTTTAGAATACATTATATTAAGTTATATCAATAATTATTAAATTAATTTATGTTAGTAGATTCTCATTGTCATCTTCATTTAATTGATTATAATCATATAAACAAAAATATAGATTACATCATAAATGATGCATATAAAAATAATGTGAAACACATATTATGTGTTTCTACAGATTTAGATGATTATCTAACTTTAACTAAATTATCTGACTTATATAAAAATATAAGCATTTCTGTAGGTTTACATCCTAATAAAAACAAATATGATGTATCTTCTTTGAAAGAATTTTCTTGTGATTCACGATGTATTGCTATAGGAGAAACTGGATTAGATTTTAATTTAAAAACATTAAATAGTAATAAAATAAAACAAAAAGAGTTATTTAAATATCATATAAAAATTGCAAAAAATATTAAAAAACCATTGATAATACATACTAGAAATGCAGCATTAGAAACATTAGAAATAATGAATAACGAAAATGCAGAAAATGTAGGTGGTGTAATACATTGTTTTAATGAAAGTTATAAAATAGCAAAATATTTTTTAGATATGAATTTCTATCTTTCTTTTTCTGGAATCATTACATTTAAAAATGCTAAATATTTAAGAGAAGTAGTAAAAAAAATACCTATTAATCGAATTTTAATTGAAACGGATTCTCCATATCTTGCTCCAGAACCATATAGAGGAAAACAAAATTATCCTGCCTTTCTAAAATATGTTGCTACAATCTTAGGTGAAATTAAGAATAAAAATTTTAAAGAAATTTCAAAAAAAACTACAGAAAACTTTTTTAATTGTTTCAATTCTATTAATAATAGTATATAAAAAGTTTTATTTTTTATTTAATATTTAAATATTTTATCAATACTAAATTGACTTAAGATCTATAATCTAGATTAAATTTTTCATATATAAAAACATCTTTATTTTAAAAAATTAAAATCTATTATATAAATAAGTAATTAGTTTTACAATATGCACGGAGAGACAGGGATTCGAACCCTGGAAAAAGTGTTAAAATTCTTTTTGACGATTTTCAAGACCGTTGCTTTAATCCACTCAGCCATCTCTCCAAGAATAAAATTTATAATTTAACATATAAAAATTTTTATATTATAATATAAAAAAAATAATAATTCTAGTTATCGTGATATGATAACAAGTTTTTATTTACATTACTAAAATATAAAGTAAGAATTATTCTTAAAATATTATTTTTAATATGCTTAAGTATTGATTAAACTAAAAATAATTTTTACTATTTTATTAAAAACTTAATTATTGCATTATATATTTAATATATAAATAAATATTCTTTAAAATATGTCAATATATTTGTAAAATACAAATTTATAAAAACAAAATTTTTAATTAAAATTTTGCAGTATAAAATTAATAATTACTATTATAGCTAGTAATATACTTTATATATATAAAAAGCATTTAAGATAAAATTTAATATTAATTGAATAACATTAATTAATAAAAATTATCTAATATATAATTAATAATTAAAAATTAACTAATTATTTTTATGAGGAATTTAATGAAAAATCAATGTTTAACTGGTTTAAAAGATATCAAAGCTGGAGAATCTGCGATTTCCAATATTGATGCTGAAAATTATGAATTATGTTACAGAGGTTATTCTGTAAAAGAAATAATAAAATACGCTAATTTTGAAGAAATTGCTTATCTTTTATTGTATAATCATTTGCCTAATGCAGTAGAATTAAAAAGATATCATTCTAAGCTAATAGAATCTAGAGTATTACCAAATGCATTAAAAAATATTCTAGAAAAAATACCAATAAATACTAATCCTATGGATGTATTACATATAGGTTGTATGTTTATGTCTATTTTAGAGCCAGAAACAGATTTTATACATCAACAACATAATATTATTGACAGATTATTAGCTATATTTCCTGGTATTTTATGCTATTGGTATAATTTTCACTATAAAAGAAAAAAAATATCTGAAATTATTAATAAATTCACTTTAAGTGAATATTTTTTGTCATTATTATTCAATGACAAATGTGATCCTTTAATATATAAAGCTTTTGACATATCGTTAATTTTATATGCAGAACATGAATTTAATGCTTCTACTTTTGCATCTCGCATTACAGCATCAACTTTATCTGATATTTATTCTGCTATTTCAACTGCAATAGGTACATTACGTGGAGTTTTACATGGTGGAGCTAATGAAATGGCAATAAAATTATTATTACATTTAAAAAATGTAAAAAATATTAGCAAAGAATTAAAAATTATGTTTTCTAAAAAAATGAAAATTATGGGATTTGGTCATCGTGTATATAAAAAATATGATCCAAGATCTAATATTATAAAAAAATGGGCATATAAATTATGTAAATTTAGAAATAATGAACAATTATTTGATATAGCTGAAACAGTTGAAAATATTATGATAAATGAAAAGAAATTATTTCCCAATGTAGACTTTTATAGTGCATTACTATATTATTTCTGTAACATTCCTACTTTTTTATTTACTCCTATTTTTGTAATGTCAAGAATATCAGGATGGGGAGCTCATATTTTTGAGCAAAGAGAAAATAATAACTTAATAAGACCAAAAGCAGAATATGTTGGTCCAAAATTAAAAAAATTTATTAAAATAAATGAACGATTATAAATGGAAATAAATAAACTTATAATTTATCATATTAAAAATAATAATTTTTATTATTATTATTTTTTGATTAAAGTACAATAATTTATATAGGATAATTATGATATCTCTTGCAAAAGAAATAACGTTAATTAACGTAGAGGATGAATTAAAAAAATCTTATCTAGATTATGCAATGAGCGTAATTATAGGAAGAGCTTTGCCTAATATATATGATGGTTTAAAACCTGTCCATAGAAGAATTCTTTTTGCTATGAAAGAATTGAATAATGATTGGGATAAACCTTATAAAAAATCAGCTAGAATTGTTGGAGATGTCATTGGAAAATATCATCCTCATGGAGATATGGCAGTATATGATGCAATTGTTCGTATGGCTCAATCATTTTCCATGAGATATATGCTTATTGATGGACAAGGAAATTTTGGTTCAGTTGATGGAGATCTTGCTGCTGCTATGAGATACACTGAAATAAGAATGTCAAAATTTTCTCATTACTTATTAAATGATTTAGAAAAAGATACAGTAGATTTTATACCTAATTATGATGAATCTGAATTTGTCCCATCAGTTTTGCCAACTAAAATTCCTAATCTTTTAGTCAATGGTTCATCTGGAATTGCAGTTGGAATGGCTACCAATATCCCACCACATAATTTAACGGAAGTTATAAATGGATGTATAGCAGTAATTAATAATCCTGAAATCAGTATTGATAGTCTTATTAAGATTATACCAGGTCCTGATTTTCCTACATCAGCTATTATAAATGGAAAAGAAGGTATATTAAATGCTTATCGTACGGGGAAAGGAAGAATTTTAATTAGAGCTAGAACAGAAATAGAAACAAACAATCAAGGAAATAATTCAATTATTGTTACGGAATTACCTTATCAGGTTAATAAATCTAAAATTATTGAAAAAATTTCTGAACTTATTAAGGAGAAACGTATTGGAGGAATTTCTGGATTAAGAGATGAATCTAATAAACAAGGTATGAGAATAGTTATAGAATTAAAAAAAGGTGAAAAACCTGAAATTATATTAAATAATTTGTATTCTTATACTCAAATGCAAAATGTTTTTGGAATTAATATGGTTGCATTAGTAAATAATAGACCTTGTTTGGTTAATTTAAAACAAATTATTGAAGAATTTCTTAAGCATAGAAAAGAAATTATAATTAGAAGAACTATTTTTGATTTAAACAAAACAAAACACAGAGCTCATATTTTAACAGGATTAAGTGTTTCATTAGAAAATATTAATGATATCATTGATTTAATAAAAAAATCACAAACTTCTGAAGAAGCTAAAAAGAATTTATTACATAGATCATGGAATGTAAAAATTATAAAAGATTTATTTAAAAAATCAGAAAAAGATTTTTTTGATATTAATAATTTTCAAGTAAATACAAATTCTTTATTAAAAAATAATAAATATAAATTTTCTACTAAACAAACAGAATCTATATTAAAATTAACCTTACAACGTTTAACAAAACTTGAACAAAAAAATATTGTTGATGAACTGGAATCATTATTAATAAAGATTAAAAATTTTTTATCTATATTAAATAATTCTGATTTAATAAATAAGATTATTTATCAAGAATTAGTAGAAATAAAAAATGAATTTGGAGATTTAAGAAAAACAGAAATTATATCTTCTCAAGAAGAATTAAATTATGAAGATTTAATAACAAAAGAAGATATTGTAGTTACTTTATCACATCAAGGATATGTAAAATATCAACCATTATCTATATATCAATCTCAAAAAAGAGGTGGAAAAGGAAAATTAGCAACTAATGTAAAAGAAGAAGATTTTATAGAAAGACTGTTAATAGCTAAAACTCATGACAATTTACTTTGTTTTTCTAATTATGGAAAATTATATTGGTTAAAAGCATATCAATTACCATTATCAAGTAGAATTTCTAGAGGAAAACCAATAAATAATATATTACCATTAGATCAAAATGAAGTAATTAATGCTATTTTGCCAGTGCAAAAATATAAAAAAGGTTATTTTATTTTTATGGTTACCAAATTATCTATACTTAAAAAAGTACCTATAGAAGCATTTAGTAGACCACGATCATCTGGAATTATAGCAATTGATTTGAGTCATGGAGATCGTCTTGTTGGGGTAGATATTACTGATAACAATAGAGATATCATGTTATTTAGTGATGCAGGAAAAGTAGTACGTTTTAATGAAAGATTAATTAGACCAACTGGAAGAACCGCTAAAGGAGTAAAAGGAATAAAATTAAAAGAAAATCAATCTGTTATTTCTTTAGTAGTTCTTAAAAAAGAAGGTACAATACTTACAGCTACTGAAAATGGATATGGGAAACGTACTAATATAGAAGAATATCCAAAATCAGGAAAAAGTAGTCAAGGAGTAATTTCTATTAGAGTTAATCAAAGAAATGGAAAAGTTGTAAGATCTCTCCAAGTTAAAGAAAATGATGAAATTATGTTAATCACTAATAAGGGAACTCTTGTAAGATTTAAAGTTAATGAAATTTCAATTATAAAAAGAAATACTCAAGGTGTAAGGTTGATAAACCTTGGTTTAGGAGAATATTTAGTTGGAATGCAACGGATAGAAGAAATTCAATAACATTAACAATCATTCTAATTTTAATATGAATAATAATATTAAATATTATAATTTCGGCGCTGGACCATCCATGATTCCTTTATCTATCCTTAAAGAAGTTAAGAAAGAATTTTTAAATTGGCAAGGGTTAGGAATTTCAATTGTAGAAATTGGACATAAGACTTATGAATATATTAAATTAATGGAAGAAAATAAAAAAATTTTACGATTAATTTTAAACATTCCAGATAATTATCATATTTTATTTTTAAGTGGAAATGCAAGAACACATTTTGCTATGATACCAATAAATTTTTTATCAAAAAATGAAAAAGCTGGGTATTGGATATCTGGAATATGGTCTTTATTAGCTTATCAAGAAGCATATAAAATAAAAAAAGCTTATTGCATTGCAAACAATAGTAAAATAGGTTTTTTTTATAATTTACCTTATGAAAAATGGAAAATCGAAAAAGATACAAAATATTTATATTTTACTAGTAATGAAACTATAAATGGAATACGTTTTTATCCAGATATAAATAAAATTCCATATAATATACCGTTAATTTCTGATATGACTTCAAGTTTATTAACAGAACCTATTAATATTAAAGATTATGATTTAATTTTTGCTGGAGGTCAAAAAAACATATCTAATTCTGGATTAGTTATTGTTATTTTAAATAAAAATATACTTGATATTATTTCAAATAAATTTATACCAACTATGTTGGATTACAGAATTCATGTTAAAGAAAATTCTAGTTACGCTACTCCTCCAATTTTTAATTGTTATTTAGCTTTAAAAACATTTAAATGGATACAGAAACAAGGAGGAATTTCTAATTTATATAGAATTAATAAAAAAAAATCGAAAAAACTTTATGAATTTATAGATTCTTCTGATTTTTATTATTGTAAAATAGAAAAAAATGTTCGTTCCTTAATTAATATATGTTTTTATTTACGTAATAAAAATCTTGAAAAAACTTTTGTTGAAGAAGCAAAAAAGAATGGTTTTTTATATATAAAAGGACATTATATAGTTGGAGGAATACGTATAAGTTTATATAATGCTATGCCATTAAAAGCTGTAAAAAAATTAATTAAATTTATGCAAGAATTTTCGAAACAATACAAACATAATAAATATTATTACATTTAAATAATTAAACATAAAACAATTTTACTAAAAAAATTTAATAATCAAATTTAAATTTTTTATTTTAAAAATTTTAAATTTAATAATACATAAATAAAATATTTTATATATTTAATAAAAATGATACCTATCATTACATTAGATGGCCCAAGCAGTACTGGTAAAGGAACTATATGTAATAAATTAGCTAATTATTTAAAATGGAATAAGTTAGAAAGTGGGAATTTCTATAGATTTCTTATTTACTTTGCAAAAAAAAAAAAAATTAATTTAAACAATACAAATGAATTAATAAAATTTTCACTTTATATAATAAAAAAATTTCAAAAAAAATCTTACAGAACATGGAACATTTTATTTAAAAATGAAAATATTCTAAATATTATAAGAGGAGAACAATATGCAAAATATGCTTCTAAATTAGGATCTAATATACTTATCAGAAAAGCTTTAATTGATAGTCAAAGATCTTTTGCTACTAATCCAGGATTAGTTACAGATGGTCGTGATATGGGAACAGTTATTTTTCCAAAAGCAATTTTAAAAATATATTTATACGCTTCTATCGAAGTTAGAAGCTATCGTAGATTTTTACAACTAAGAAATCAAAATAAAAAAATTAATTTTTATAAAATATTTTATGATTTAAAAATACGTGATTTAAGGGACACTTATAGATTCTTCTCACCAATGAAACCAGCAAAGGATGCAATATTAATTGATACAACACAACTAACTGTTGTACAAGTATTTAAAAATATATTAGAATTAATTAATAACATTAAATTGCATAATTATTTTTTTAAAAAATAATTATTTTACTAAAGGTTTAATACAATATGGAAGAAACTTTTAAAGAATTATTTGAAAGATGTGTGAATAAAATAAAATTTTCTCCTGGATCAATTATTTCTGCTAAAGTTATTAACATTAACAATAATTATGTTACATTAAATGCTGGTTTAAAATCTGAAGGAATTATTTCGATAGAGGAATTTAAAGACAAAGAAGGAAAATTAGAAATAAATATAGGAGATACTGTTGAAGTATCATTAGATTCAATAGAAGATGGATACGGAGAAACTCTATTATCTAGAGAAAAAGCAAAAAGAAAGAGAGCTTGGGAAAAATTATCTACATGTTACAACAAAAATAAAAATGTAGTCGGTTTAATATCTAATAAAGTAAAAGGTGGTTTTACTGTTGAAATTGGAAATATAAAAGCGTTCTTGCCTGGATCTTTAGTAGATATAAGACCAATACGTGATCCTTCTTATTTAGAAGGAACAGAAGTTGAGTTTAAAGTTATAAAAATGGATTTTAAACGCAACAATATTGTTGTTTCTCGAAAAGCAGTAATAGAAGAAGAAAATAATATTGATAAAAAAGTTTTTCTTGATTCTTTACATGAAGGTCAAATATTAAATGGTGTAGTTAAAAACTTAACTGATTATGGAGCATTTATTGATTTAGGTGGAATTGATGGCTTATTACATATAACAGATATATCTTGGAAACGTATTAAAAATCCCAATGAATTATTAAGTATAGGTCAAGAAATTAAAGTAATTATATTACATTTTGATAATAAAAAAAATAGAGTTTCTTTAGGAATGAAACAATTAACAAATGATCCATGGATAAATTTAATTAATCGATATCCAATTGGAAAAAAAGTTCAAGGAAAAGTAACAAATATAACTGATTATGGATGCTTCGTAGAAATTGAAGAAGGGATAGAAGGATTAGTACATATGTCAGAAATGGATTGGACAAATAAAAATATACATCCTAATAAAATATTATCTTTAGGTGATAATATAAACATTATGATATTAGAAATTGATCAAAAAAGAAGAAGAATATCATTAGGAATGAAACAATGTACAAAAAATCCTTGGAAAGAATTTTCTAAATTTAATAAAAAAGGTGATAAAGTAAATGGAAAAATTCGTTCTATTACTGAATTTGGTATATTTGTGGGATTACATGGAGGAATAGATGGTCTAATTCATTTATCTGATATTACATCAAATACTAATAGCGAAGAAGAAATAAAAAAA
The DNA here is from genome assembly GCF_002776555.1 of Candidatus Legionella polyplacis. Lineage (GTDB taxonomy): Bacteria > Pseudomonadota > Gammaproteobacteria > Legionellales > Legionellaceae > Legionella_E > Legionella_E polyplacis. The sequence continues at coordinate 47,104 of NZ_CP021497.1, read as the reverse complement.
TTTAAAAAGGGTCAAAATATTGAAGCACTAATTTTATCAATTGATATTGATCGTGAAAGAATTTCATTAGGGTTAAAACAATTAGTCAATAATTATTTTTCAATATACATGGAAGAACATCCTAAAGGATGTATAGTAAATGGAAAATTGCTAGATATAAACAACAAAAAAATATTAGTTAAATTAACTGATAACGTTAAAGGTGTTATTGATACATCAGATTTTATTGATGTATATAAAAATTTAAGTATTGAAAATTTAATGAAAAATAAAAATGAATTTTTAAAAAAAATTCAAAAATTAGAATTACAAATTATAGATTTTGATAAAAAAAATCTTTATGTAATACTTTCTGTGAAAATAGATAAAAAAAATTATCAAGAGAAAATAAAATCTATAAAAAAATATTCATGTAATTCTAATATTTCTCCTGTAACCTTAGGAGATTTAATAAAAGAAAAATTACATATAAAAAACAATAATAAAAAATAAAATTAGATTTTTTTTAATAAAAATCATTATTATTTATACAATATCAATTAAGAAAAACCAAAAATTTATGATAATTAAAATTTTTATGAATATTAAAAGTATATCTAATGTTAAAATATGTTAAAAGAAAAATTATATGAATTAAATAAAAGAATATCCTCATGTACAAATTGTTTTTTACATAAAACACGTTACAAAACAGTATTTTACAAAGGAAATATTAAAGCAAAATTAATGATAATAGGAGAAGCGCCAGGATATTATGAAGATAAAAAAGGAATACCATTTGTAGGTAGATCTGGACAATTGTTAGATAAAATTCTCTTTAATATTGGACTAAAAAATATATATATAACTAATGTTTTAAAATGTAGACCTCCCAATAATAGAGAACCTACAATTAAAGAATTAATAAAATGTGGTTCTTATTTAAAAGAACAAATTAAATTAATCAATCCTATATTTATAGTAGCTTTAGGAAGGATTTCAGGAAAATTCTTACTTAAACGAACATCAATAGTTTTAAATCAAAATAGAAATAAAATTTTTTTTTATAAAAAAATTCCTTTTATGATCACTTATCATCCATCATATTTATTACGATATCCTAATACTATAAAATTCTTTTATAAAGATTTTCAAAATATTAAATCTTATTTAAAGAAAATGTAAAATATTAATTTTATTGATTTAAGATATATAATTAATGAAAAAAATTTTTAACTATTTAAAATTAATGAGATTTCAATATCCTACAGGATTTTTCTTACTTTGGTGGCCAGTATTATGGTCTTTATGGATTGCAAACAAAGGAAATCCAAAAAAAATATTAATATTAATTTTATTTATAGAAACTATTATAATACGTTCTATAGGATGTATTATAAATGACATCATTGATAAAAAAATTGATTTGAAAACACATCGTACACAAAATAGAATGTTAGCATCTAATAAAATTCATACACAAGAAGCTTTAATTTTAGTGGGTATTTTATTATTAATATCTTGTTTTATTCTTTTAATTTTTTTAAAAAATTGTTTTTATTATGCATTAATATCATTAATATTTATAATTATATATCCGTTCTGTAAGCGTTTTACAAATTTTCCACAAATAATTCTAGGATTAACTTTTTCAATGAGTATACCAATAACATTTATTGCATCACAAGTACCAATTTTCAACATTCAAGCATTTATATTATTTATAATAACATTTTTATGGATTACATCTTGTGACATACAATATGCATTATCTGACTATGAAGATGATATACTTAACAAAATAAAATCGATTACAATTTTATTTAAACAAAACTACAAAATATACATTATTTCTATACAAATTATATTTCATTTTATGTGGTTATTTTTTTTAAATAAAATAACATATATATCTATTTTTTTGTTATTTTGGAGTATTTCTACTTATATTTTGATACATCAAAAAAATATTCTTAACCATAAAGATAAAAAATCTTGTTTAAAAACTTTTTCGTTAAACTCTTGGTATGGATTATTTATGTGGTTAGCATTTTATTTAAATAAATTTATTCAAAATAATCAATAGATTTTTTTTCAAAAATTTCAGATGAAGCCATAATTGTTTCTGATAATGTAGGATGAGGATGTATAGTTAAAGATATATCTGAAACATTACATCCCATTTCAATAGCTAATGTTAGTTCTGAAATTAATTCTTCTGAATTATACCCTATAATTCCTCCACCTAAAATACGATTAGTTTTAGTACAAAATATTAATTTTGTTAATCCTTTCATTTTATTAAGAGTTAATGCTCTTCCATTAATTTTCCATGGAAAATTAGCAACTTCATAAGAAATATTTTCTTTTTTTGCTTGTTTTTCAGTCAATCCAACCCATGAAATTTCTGGACTAGTATATGCAACATTTGGAATACAATATGGATCAAAATAATGTTTAAGTCCTGAAATAACTTCTGCAGCAATTTTACCTTCAGCAATCGCTTTATGTGCTAACATAGGCTTTCCTATAACATCTCCTATAGCAAAAATATTAGAAATATTAGTTCTCATTTGATTATCTGTTATAATAAACCCATTAATATCAGTTTTAATATCAATTTCTTTAATTTTTAAGTTATTAGTATTTGGTTTTCTTCCAATAGCAATTAATATTTGATCAAAATACAAAATATTTTCTTTGTTAGAAATTTTATTTTTCAATAAAACACATATACCATCTGTTTTAGTTTCTATAGAAATTAAATTAGAATTTAATATAAATTTTATTTTTCTATCCTCTGTCATACAATTCTGTAAAATAGATGATAAATCAGTATCGGATTCTGGTATTATACAATCTGAACAATCAATAATAGTAACTTCAACTCCAAAAGACGAATAAATAGTTGCCATCTCTAAACCAATCACTCCTCCTCCTACAATTAATAAATTTCCATATATATTAGGTAAATTTAGGGCTTGTGTTGAATTAAATATACGAGAATCTTTAGGAATATTAGGTAAACTTAATGGATAACTTCCTGTTGCAATAACTGCATATTGAAATTTAATAGATAAATTTTTATTATTATATTTATCTTGAATAACTATATTGTTTGGTGTAACAAATTCTGCTAATCCATTAAATATTTGAATATTTCTTTTTTTTGCTAAAAATTTTATTCCATTTCTTAATTTATTTACAACATAATTTTTATGAGATAAAATTTGTTCTATATTTATTTTTGGTTTTTCAAAAGTAACTCCCATAGTACTTATATTGTTTGTTTGAAAAATAATATTAGATATATTTAATAGTATTTTTGACGGAATACAACCAACATTCAAACAGGTACCTCCCAAATCAAAAAATTTTTCTACTAAAACAACTTTTTTACCAAGATCTGCTGATCTAAATGCAGAAGTATAACCACCAGGACCACCACCAATAACTACTACTTCTGTATTGACTACATTCATTTTATTCCTCTCATAAATTATTTTTTTATCTTAATTCAAAATTATAACAATATATTTCTTATATCTTTTAAAGATTCTATTATAAAATTAGAAAATCTTGCTGCTTCCACACCATCAATTACTCTATGATCATAAGAAAAAGATAACGGTAACATTAGTTTTGGAACTAATACATTATTTTCATAAATTGGTATCAATTGGGCTTTAGATATACCCAATATAGCTACTTCAGGACTATTAATAATAGGAGTAAAAAATCCTTCACTTTCAATTCCTAAATTAGAAATAGTGAAACATCCACCTTCCATATCTTCTGGTAACAATTTTTTATTATATGCTTTTTCACTTAAATAATTTATTTTTAATGCTATTTCTGTAATAGAAAGTTTATTTACATTTTTAATTACAGGAACTACCAATCCATCTTTAGTGTTAATTACTATACCAATATTATAGTAATATTTATATATTATTTTTTTATCTATATCATTATATGAACTATTAAATTGTGGATATATTTTTAATGCTATTGAAAGAACTTTAATTATAAAAGAAAGAATGGTAATTCTCTTTGAGACTGTTTCTTCAATATTAATATATTTGTTTTTTCTAAAAAAATCTAATTCTGTAATATCGGCTTTTTCAAAATGAGTAACATGTGGAATATTTTTCCAAGATTTATCTAATTTATTTCCAGATAATTGTTTAATTTTACTTAAATTTTTTATTTCTAATTTTCCAAATTTATCAAAAATTATATTTTCACAATTTGTATCACATGAAGAATTATTTTTATTTATTAATAAATTATGTGTTTTAAACATAGATAAATAATTATCAATATCTTTTTTTATAATTCTTTTTTTTCTTCCAGTTCCTATTAATTTTTTTAAATTAATATTTAATTTTCTAGCAATTCGTCTAATATAAGGAGTAGCAAAAATAGAATGATCATTATTAAATGAATTAAAATATTTTTTATTATCATGAGTAAATTTTTCTGATACAGAATTTTTAAATTTTTCATTAGAATATTTTAATTTATTTATAACAGTTTTATCTATTTGTTCATTTTTTAAAGGATCTTTTATTATTTGCACTGAAAGTATTAATAATAATGAATCTTTTGATACTTGATCACCAATATTAACTAAAATTTTTTTTACAATACCAGAATGTGGTGAAGGAATTTCTACAATAGTTTTATCACTTTCTACAGAAATTATGGTTTGTTCTTTAATTATATTTTGACCAATTGATACCATAATTTCATTAACATTTAATATTTTTGATCCTTTAACATCAGGCATATATACTTCTATATCTTTTTTTCTTGATACTATATTTGTATCAAAGGAACTTTTTTTATAAAGCATTTGTATTGTACTTACTAATGTAAAATTATGATTATTTTGTAGTTATTAATTTAATAATCAATATTTTTTATACAACTAATATTTATTAAAAAAATATTAATTTATAGTATATATAAAAATTATATTTAATGTAATATTAACATAATTTTTAATCTAAAATTATTAAAGTTTGATTAAAAATAAAATTTTTTTTAAAAAATTATTTAGCAAGAAAATATTAATTTTAAATTAAAAAACATATTAACCTTTATTAATCAAAAAATGGATTTGTTTTGTAAAAATTTATTTTATACATATGTATAGCTTTTTCTATTTCAGTTGAATGTATTATCTTATCTTTATTTAAAGCACTTAATGCTGATAAAACTATAAATTTTGAATTTATTTCAAAAAAACAACGCAAATTTATTCGAGTATCACTGCGACCATATCCATCTGTACCCAATGAAACAAATGTTTTAGAAATAAATTTACTAACTTGATCAGCATATATATGCATATAATCAGTAACTGCAACTATAGGTCCTTTTCTATTATTTAATTTTTTTTCAATAAATGTCAATTTAGGTTTTTTTAATTTTGGATTTAAACGATTAAAACGTTCAGTCAATAAACCATCTTTTCTTAATTCATTAAAACTAGTTACACTCCATAAATCAGAAGTTATTAAAAAATCATTTTTTAATAACACGGATGCATTTATAACTTCTTGCATTATAGATCCACTACCTAAAAGTTGAACATGTCTTTCATCGTTAGGAATAGATTCTTTCAATAGATACATTCCTTTAATAATATCATCTTGAACTCCAATTGGCATGCAAGGATGTATATAAGATTCATTCATAATTGTTATATAATAGAAGATATCTTCTTGATTTTCATACATACGAAATAACCCATTTTGAATAATCACAGCTAATTCATAAGAATATGCAGGATTATAAGTAATACAATTTGGAATTGTAGAAAACAAAATATGACTATGACCATCTTGATGTTGTAAACCTTCACCGGCTAATGTTGTTTTTCCTGAAGTTCCTCCAATAAGAAAACCACGAGCTCTCATATCACCAGCAGCCCATATTAAATCACCAATTCTCTGAAATCCAAACATAGAATAATATATATAAAAAGGAATCATAGGTACTTTATTAGTACTATATGAAGTTGCAGCAGCTATCCAAGAACAAAATGCTCCTGCTTCATTAATTCCTTCTTCTAATATTTGACCATTTTGTGTTTCTTTGTAAAAAATCAATTGCTTTTTATCAATAGAATTATATAACTGCCCACAATGAGAATAAATACCAATTTTTTTAAACAATCCTTCTATACCAAAAGTACGACATTCATCAGGTATAATTGGAACAATATGATTATTTATTAATTTATCATTTAGTAATGCAAATAAAATTTTTAAGAAAGCCATAGTGGTAGAAAATTTAATTGTACTTGATTTAGAAACTAATGATGAAAAAATTGATAAATTTGGAATTTTTAATTTATAAGAAATTCTATTTCTATATGGTAAATAACCACCTAAAGCATCACGTTGTTTTTTTAAATAAATAATCTCAGGACTTTTATCGTCTGGACGGTAAAAAGATAACTCCTTTAATTGTTTATCAGTAATAGGTATGTTAAAACGTTTTTTAAATATTTTTAATTGATCTATAGAAATTTCTTTTTGTTGATGAGCTATATTTTGACCTTCAATACCTAATCCAACTCCATATCCTTTAACTGTTTTAGCTAATATTACTGTAGGCGATCCTTTATGATTAACTGCTTCAAAATATGCAGCATAAACTTTTTGCGCATCATGTCCGCCACGATTTAAATGTTCAATATCATAATCAGACATATTTTCAACCATTTTTAATAATCCTAAATATTTACCAAAAAAATGTTTACGAATATAACTTCCATTGTTAGCTTTATAGTTCTGATAATCTCCATCTAAACACTCTTCCATTCTTTTTTGTAATAATCCTTCTTTATCGGAATTAATTAGATTATCCCATTTACTTCCCCAAATTACTTTTATTACATTCCACCCAAACCCATGAAATATACTTTCTAATTCTTGTATAATCTTTCCATTTCCTCTAACTAAACCATCTAATCGTTGCAAATTACAATTAATTACAAAAATCAAATTATCTAATTTTTCACGAGAAGCTATAGATAATGCTCCAATTGATTCTGGCTCATCCATTTCTCCATCACCCAAAAATACCCAAACTTTTCGATTATTATCCTTTAATAATCCTCTATTATTTAAATATCTTAAGAATCTAGCTTGATAAATGGATTGAATGCTACTTAATCCCATAGAAACAGTAGGAAATTGCCAAAAATTAGGCATTAACCAAGGATGAGGATATGAAGATAATCCATCGGAATTAACTTCTTGTCTAAAATTATTTAATTGATACTCAGACAATCTACCCTCTAAATAAGCTCTAGCATAAATTCCAGGAGCAGAATGTCCTTGAATATATAATAGATCCCCACCACAACTATTAGAATTTGGTCCTTTAAAAAAATAATTAAATCCCACTTCATATAAAGTTAATGCAGATGCATATGAGGATATATGTCCACCCAATTCTGGAAATTTTTTTGATACTCGTAATACCATTATTAATGCATTCCATCTAATTAAAGAATTAATACGTTCCTGCATACCATAATCTTCTGGCATTATTTTTTCTTTATCAAAAGATATTGTGTTTTTATATGGAGTATTAAATAGTGATTTAATATTTATCCCCTGCAATTTTGCTTCTTTTATTAATTTTTGTAAAATAAATTCAGCTCGTTTATTTCCGTCATTAATTAAAATATTTCGTAAAGCTTCTATCCACTCATTTGTTTCTTCTGGATCAATATCATTCATATAAATATTTTGCATATACTTATAACCATTGTATGTAATAAATATTATTAATATTTCAAAAAAATAAAATACTATTTTTTATTATTTAAAATAAATATTTATTAATCATTAAATTATATAATTTATAAAAAAAAATTAAAAATTTCCATAAAAATTTTTAATTATTAAAAATTTTTAAATAAAAACTAAAACTAACATTTTTATACTAAAAATTTAAATTAAAATATTTTATTTTAAAATTAAGAATATAAAAAATAAATAATAAACTATTTTCATTTAATTAATTGTTATTTTATAATAACATTTTGAAATTGGAGTTTTAAAATAAATGAAAAATAAACAATCTAACAAAAAAAATTCAATAATTATTATTCCTAAATCATTACAATCACCAATAACTTTTTATATAATTTGGGGACTAAGTTGTATGTTTTATTTTTATGAATCTTTATTACAAGTAGCTCCAAGTGTTATGACAAATGAATTAACACATGATTTTTTAATTAATGGAAATACGCTGGGAATTTTATCTGGAATTTATTTTTATTCTTATGCTTTTATGCAATTACCTATAGGATTATTAATGGATTATTTTTCACCTCAATATCTTTTAATTCTTGCATCTATTTTTTGTTCTTCAAGTGCAATTATATTTAGTATTACAAATAATTTTATTATGGCTTGTATATCTAGATTAATTTTAGGATGTAGTTCTGCTTTTGCAATAATTGGATCAATGAAATTAATCAATCATTATTTCTCTTCCAAGTATTTTTCTTTCTTAACTGGAATTATGGTAACATTTGGGATGTTAGGATCAATTATTGGAGAAGCTCCTTTATCTGTACTTATCAAATACTATGGATGGAGAAAAAGTATTTTTTTTATTGGAATTTTTGGATTAATACTACCATTTTTAATGACCGTTTTTTCAAATAAAAAAATAAAAAAAAATAATTTATTTAATAGTAATAAATCCTTAATTAGTAAAGATATTATGAAGAATATATGTACAATGTTAAAAAACCCTCAACTTTGGTTAATTGCTTTGTACGGAGGATTCATGTATATGCCAACTCCTATTTTTTGTGGATTATGGGGAGTTCCTTTTCTTATGGAAAAAATTAATCTAAATAAAATCATTGCGGCAAATTATGTATCTTTAATTTTTGTAGGATGGGCAATAGGCAGTCCATTATGGGGATTATATTCTAACTGGATTGGAAAATGTAAACCAATAATGTACATAAGTAGTTTTGGCGCATTATTTACTAATTCTTTATTTATTTATTGCAATATTCATTTACATTGGATATTACAACTATTATTATTTAGTTTTGGATTTTTTTCTTCAGGTTTTTTTTCTTCATTCACATTAGGAAAAACACTTTACAATAAACAAAATTTTGCAACTAGTTTAAGTTTTATAAATACAATAAACATGTTAGGAATTGCTCTAATACAACCTATTATTGGACTAATTTTAGATAAAATGTGTTATAAACATAATATTATTTATAATAAAAATAATATTATTTTGTATCCTATACAAGCTTATTATGTAGCACTAACATTATTACCTATTAGCATAATAATTTCTTTAATAATTCTTACTAAAATAAAAGAAAATTATTAATTAATTTATAAAAATATTATATTTAATATATAACAAATCATTATGATAAAAACACTTTATATTAAAACATATGGGTGTCAAATGAATCAATATGATTCAGATAAAATATCTGACATACTATATAAATCCCATAAAATTATATTAATAAAAGATATTTTAAAAGCAGATATTTTAATTCTAAATACTTGTTCTATAAGAGAAAAACCTCAAGAAAAAGTATTTTCTGAATTAGGAAAATGGAAGAAAATACAAGAAAAAAAATCTAATGTTATTATAGGTGTTGGCGGATGTCTATCTGTTCAAGAAGGAATAAATTTAACAAAACGTGCTCCATATATCAATATTATTTTTGGTCCACAAACAATTCATAAATTACCTATTTTATTAAATAAGTATCTTTATACAAAAAAAACTACTATAGATATTAATTTTTTAGAAATAGAAAAGTTTAAATATCTTCCTAAATCTAAATATAAAAATCCTACTGCTCTAATTCCAATTATGGAAGGATGCAATAAATATTGCAGTTATTGTATTGTTCCATATACCAGAGGAGAGGAAGTACATCGTTCTTTTGATGAAATTTTAAAGGAATGCTATGAATTATCATTAAACGGAGTTAAAGAAATTATTTTATTAGGTCAAAATGTTAATAGTTATAAAGGTGTAACAAAAAATGGAAATATTGCTGATTTATCGTTACTTATTAAGTATATAGCATCAATTGATAAAATTGGTAGAATTCGTTTCTTAACATCACATCCATTAGAATTCTCTGATGAATTAATCAATATTTATCAACATACTAATAAATTAGTTAATCATATTCATTTACCTGTACAAAGTGGATCGGATAAAATATTAAAATTAATGAAAAGAGATTACTCTATAAAAGAATTCAAAAAAATTATAAAAAAAATTAAAAAAATAAGATCTAACATTCGAATATCAACTGATATTATAATAGGATTTCCAGGTGAATCAGATGAAGATTTTCAAAAAACTATTGATCTAGTAAAAGAAATAAAATTTGATACTTCGTTTTATTTTATTTTTAGTCCTCGACCAGGAACAATAGCTTCTGAATTCCAAGATAATATTTCAATAAAAATCAAAAAACAAAGACTAAAAATTTTACAAAATTTACTTTTGTATTATTCTAATAAATATAGTAAATCTTTAATTAATAGTATACAAATTATATTAGTTACAAGTATATCTAAAAAAAATCCTCAGCAATTATCTGGAAGAACAGAATGTAATAGAATAGTAAATTTTGATGGACCTACAAATTTAATTGGATACTTTGTAAAAGTATATATAACAGAATCTCTACCAAATTCTTTAAGAGGACGATTTTTAAAAATTTGTAATTTTTAATTATTATTCTTTATATGAATTTTCAAAAAAATTTATTAAAAAAAATTATAATTCCAAAAAAATATTCAGGTAATAGAATCGATGTTACATTGTCTTGTATATTTCCGAATTATTCTAGATCTAAATTAAACTATTTTTTAAGAAAAGGAGAAATTACCTTAAATAATTCTAATTTAAAACCAAGTTACAAAGTTTTAGGAGGAGAAAATGTTTTTATAAATTTAAATAATACAAAAAATATAAATAATATTTATCCAGAAAACATACCATTAAATATTATTTATGAAGATAATGAAATATTAATTATTAATAAGCCTAATAATCTTGTTGTACATCCAGGCGCTGGAAATAAGAAACATACTTTACTAAATGCACTTTTATATTATAATAAAGATCTTCAATTATTACCTAGATTTGGTTTGTTAAATCGATTAGATAAAAATACTACAGGATTAATCATTATTGCTAAAAAAATAGAATCTTACTTTCATTTACTGAATCAAATGAAAAATCATAATATAAAAAAATATTATCTTACATTGGTACACGGTACATTGTCATCTAATGGAATAATTAACACTTTTTACGGAAGAAATCCTAACAATCGTTTAAAAATGTCTGTATTAAATAATGGAAAAATTGCAACTACATCATTTTCTGTTCAAAAAAAATATCATTATCTAACTTTAGTTAAAGTTAAACTTATAACTGGAAGAACTCATCAAATTAGAGTTCATATGTCATATATTAATCATCCTATCATAGGTGACCAATTATATGGAAAAAAAATATGTTTCTCTAAAAAAATTAACTATAAATTAATTAACATATTAACAAATTTTAAAAGACAAGCTTTGCATGCTTATAAATTATCATTTATTCATCCGAATACAAAAAAAATAATAAAGTTTATATCACCACTACCAAAAGATTTTAAATCTATTTTAATTGAATTAGAAAAAGATATTATCTTAAAATAAAACATGTATATACTTAATATTATTTTAAAAAACATAATAATAGCATTATTAATATTTTTTAAAACATTTATTTCATTATCATTTGCAATAAATAATACCCCATTAAATAAAGAAAGTAATATATTTACATTATCTACAATTTTAAAAAAAGTTATGCCATCTATTGTAAACATAATAACCATACAAAAACATACCAATAATATTTATATTTTAAAAGAAAAAAAAACTAATAATTTTCAAAAAAAAAATTTTTTTTACAATAAACAAAAAATTCAAAATATTGGATCTGGTATTATAATAGATTCAGAAAATGGTTTAATTATTACAAATAATCATGTTATAAGTAATGCCAATTCAATTATTGTAACGTTAAACAACGGAAAAAGATTAAATGCTAAGTTAATAGGTAGTGATTCTGAAACAGATATTGCAGTTTTAAAAATCAATATTAAAAATCTTCCAAAAATTCCAATTGGTAATTCTGACAAAGCAGAAGTTGGAGATTTTGTTGTAGCTATCGGTAATCCATTTGGATTAAATAATTCAGGAAGTAATCAAACAGTAACATTTGGAATTATTAGTGCTACCAAAAGAAATAATCTTAATATAGAAAAATTAGAAAATTTTATTCAGACAGATGCCGCAATTAATCCAGGAAATTCTGGTGGAGCATTATTAAATATGAGAGGAGAATTAATAGGAATCAATACAGCTATTATTTCTCCTCATGTAGGCAATGTAGGAATAGGATTTGCTATACCAATTAATATGGCAAAAAAAATTGCTAAACAATTAATTAAATATGGTTTTATTCATAGAGGATTATTAGGTATAATAACACAAAATATCACTCCAGAATTAGCCAAAGCAATGGGTTATCCAAAAAATCTTCATGGAGTTATTATTACAAAAGTTGAACAAGAATCTTCTGCTAAAAAATCTGGATTAAAACCTAGAGATATAATTTTACAAATAAATAAAACAATTATTAACAAAATTGAACAAATTAAGTTTATTATGGGATTATCAAGAGTTGGAGAGCTAATACATTTAAAAATATTAAGAAATGGAAAAAAAATTTGTTTAAATAGTGTAATTATGGATTCCAAAAAATATATAAACAAGGTACAATTAAAAAATCCTTTTTTATATGGACTAGCTTTAAAAAATTATGAGGAATATTCTTTATCATATGAACATATTATTGGAGTTCAAATTATTAATTTATTAAAAAATAGTATTGGATGGAAATCAGGATTACAATCTAACGATATTATCACATCAGCAAATAATAAAATTATACTAAATATGAACATGTTAGATTCTATATCAAAAAAAGCAAAATCTAAATTGATATTGCAAATACTAAGAGGAAAAAAAGTATTATATATTGTATTAACATTAAAATAATTATCAATATAAACTAATTTTTTTTTGTGACTTTATTATAACTTTTAATGGCATTATATAGAAAATGATGGCTATGTAGCTCAGTAGGTAAGAGCATGGCACTCATAACGCCAAGGTCAGTGGTTCAAATCCACTCATAGCCATAGAGAATATAAATACATTAATCTTATTAAGATGATAGATAGTTTTTTTCAAAAACTTTTCCAGCATTATAACTAGAACGAACTAATGGACCTGATTCTACTTCAAGAAAACCTTTTTCCAATCCAATTTTTTTAAATTTATTAAATTCTTCAGGTTTAACATAACGTACAACTGGTAAATGATTTTTTGTTGGTTGTAAGTACTGTCCTAAAGTTAATAAATTAACATCTTTTTTGCGTAAATCATTCATAGTTTCAATAACTTCTTCATAACTCTCACCAAGCCCTAACATTATACTAGATTTTGTTAAAATATCTGGATTATATTTTTTAGCATAACTTAAAGCATTTAATGTATTAATATAATTTGATCTGTTATCTCTAACAATTCTAGTTAAACGCTTTACTGTTTCTATATTTTGTGAAAAAACATGAATTCCGCTATTAACCAATTGTTTTATATTTTCTATTGATTTACTGAAATCTGGAGATAAAACTTCTATCCTTATATCAGGGGAATATGCTTTTATAAACTTTATAGTTTTAATAAAATGTTTTAGACCACCATCTCTTAAATCATCACGAGTAACTGACGTTAATACTATATATTTCATATTTAAAAATGATATTACTTTAGCTACATTACGTGGCTCAAAAATATCTATTATTTTTTTTGGATTGCCAGTATCAATAGAGCAAAATGAACATGAACGAGTACATACAGATCCCATTAACATAATAGTCATTGTACCATTAGACCAACATTCATTTATATTTGGACATTTTGCTTCTTCACATACAGTATTTAGTTTATATTTTAATAAATAATTTTTTATTTTATAGAATAAAATACTATTAACTTGCTTAATTCTTATCCAATATGGTTTTGGTAAAATCATTAATTTTTTAAAATTGTTTTCTTTAATACCATCTTTAATGGCACTTATTCCATTAAATGTTAAATATTTTTTCCCACTTTTAATATTCATAAAATCTTAAATAGAATCTTTTAAAAATTAATTATGTTTTTTCTCTAAAAATAATTCTACCCTTCGTCAAATCATATGGTGTAAGTTCAATCTTTACTTTATCTCCAGTCAAAATACGAATATAATTTTTTCTCATTCTTCCGGAAATATGAGCAATAATAATATGTTCATTTTCTAACTTTACTCTAAACATAGTATTTGGTAAAGTATCTATGACTACTCCAGACATTTCAATGTGATCTTCTTTTGACATAAATATTTATTTTCCATTATAAAAATTTTTTATTTTATTGAATAAAATTATTTGACATATTAAAATAATTTTAACTAACTTCCAGAAATCATCATTTCTTCAATTAATATTGAACCGCATTGCACATTAGAATTCTTATCAATATCACTACATACTGCTATTACAGATTTATACATATCCAATAAATTACCAGCAACTGTTATACCATCGACTGGAAATTTAATTTCACCATTTTCTATCCAAAATCCAAATACACCTTGAGAATAATTTCCAGTTAAAATATTTATTCCATTCCCCATTAATTCTGTAATTAATATTCCAGAATTTATCATTGATAATAAATCTTTTATTTTTTTCACATTTGGAACAACAATTAAGTTATGAACTCCACCTTTATTTCCTGTTGTTTTTAATCCAAGTTTTTTTGCATCATAACTTCCTAATGCATATTGTTTTAATATACCATTTTCAACAAATACATTTCTTCTAGTATAAACTCCTTCACAATCAAAAGGAGCACTACCTAACCCTTTCATAATATAAGGATCTTCATAAATTTTAAAATATCTAGGAAAAATCTGTTTTCCAATAAAGTTAATTAAAAATGAATTTTTTCTATATATATTAATACCACTAATAGCATGAATAAAACTGAGTAATATTTCTTTAGAAACACGAGAAGAAAAAATAATTGGTAATTTTTGTGTTTTTATTTTTTTAGAACCTAATCTACTTATAGTATTTTTAATTGCTCTTTTAGTTAAATTTTTAAATGAAATAAGATCTGAATAATCTCTAGCTATACTATAATCATAATCTCTTTGCATACTATTATTTTTTTTATCTTCTGCAATGAATGAACATCCTATACTATGACAGGTACTTTTAAAAATACCTGATCTATTATTTGTAAAAACAAAACTTTTATAATAAATATTATTAGATAAATAAAATCCATCTGAATTTTTAATTCGTTTATCTAAATTAAGTGCTTGAGATTCATAATCTATAATTTTATTAGTTGTTTCATGTAATGACATTATCCAAGGATGATATAGATTTAAATCTGGATACTCATTTTTCATTAATTCTTTATCC
This sequence comes from Candidatus Legionella polyplacis, assembly GCF_002776555.1. Taxonomy (GTDB): domain Bacteria; phylum Pseudomonadota; class Gammaproteobacteria; order Legionellales; family Legionellaceae; genus Legionella_E; species Legionella_E polyplacis. The sequence goes on along the minus strand of NZ_CP021497.1, from coordinate 31,473 downwards.
GGTAATTTATTACAATCATCTTCATCACTTATTCTAGCTATATCAATTGCTCTTTTAATTAAGCAATTGATTTCATTAAGAGAAATATTTGTACAATCTACTTCACTTTTTTTATATCCATAAAAAATAATAATTTTTATCTTTATTTTTTTGTTAAAAAAAATCGATTCTAACTTTCTCATACGAACATTAATTAAAAAACCTAAATTATAATATGTAAAAACCATAGCATCTGTAGCCCCATTAAATAATGCTTTGTCTAATATATAATTCATTAACTTAAATGAATCATCTATCGAATTATCAATAATTCTATTTTTTAATAGATTTGAAAATATTTTCATATTGTATTTGTTAAAATTCTTAAACTATCATTTAGTTTGACATATATAATAATTAATGTAAATTAAATTTAAAATACTTTCTAAAATAAATAATAATATACCATGTATTAATGTTGTAATTAATATATCCATCATTTAAAATAATAATAACCGCTGAAATTAGTATTATATAAATATATAATTTAATTTGAATTATTAATTACTTAAAATTTAATATTAAAATATAAATATGTTGGCTAATTTTTAACTTTAGAACTTTTATATTTTTTTTAAATTAAACTTAAAATTATTATTAATTTAAGTAAATTAATTATTAAAGTATAACAATTAATTATAAATTAATATTCTAGGATATATTTAAATGTAAGTTCTTTAATTACATTTGCAAATTTATTAAAAAACCAATAAATACAATAATAATTGTATAACAATACAATAATATAATTATTACTATTATATTACTTATAAATAAATATATAATATTATGTACTTTACATAGGAGAAGAGATGTTAAAAAAAATTTCTTTAAACTTTGATTTAAATCATAAAAAAATATTATCAATTCCAGAAAAAATAGAAAATATTATAAATAATTTACCAAAAAATTTAGATAATATTAATTATGATTTAATTAAAAAAGAAACATTACGAAATTTACATAAAAAAGTAACAATAGAAGATATTTATACTGTACTTATCATGGTTTCTAAAACATTAATTGAAAAAGAACCTAATTATACCTATGTTTGTTCTAGATTATTATTAAATAAACTTTATAACGAAACTCTTAATGAACTAAATTTAGAAAATAATTTTTTCTTTAATCAAAATAAATTAAATTATATTAACTATTTTTATAAATATCTAAAAAAAGGCATATCACAAGGCATTCTAGACCCAAAACTAAATAATTTTAACTTAGAAAAAATAAGTAAAGCTCTATATCCAGATAGAGATAAAAATTTTACTTATATCAGTCTAAAAACTCTATATGACCGTTATTTATTGCATAACCAAGAAATAAGATATGAATTACCTCAAGCTTTTTTTATGCGAGTTGCTATGGGATTATCTATTCATGAAACTAAGAAAGATGAAAAAGCTATAGATTTTTATAATATATTATCCTCATTTGATTATATGCCTTCTACACCAACTCTTTTTAATGCAGGTACTACAAGACCTCAACTTTCAAGTTGTTACTTAACATCAATTTCTGATAATTTAGAAGATATTTTTAATTCTATAAAAGATAATGCATTACTTTCCAAATTTGCAGGAGGAATAGGTAATGATTGGACTTCAGTTAGAGCAATGGGATCACATATAAAAGGAACTAATGGAATTTCTTTAGGAATAATACCATTTTTAAATGTAGCAAATGCAACCGCTATTGCTGTAAATCAAGGAGGAAAACGTAAAGGAGCAGTTTGTGCGTATTTAGAATGTTGGCATCTTGATGTTGAAGAATTTATAGAATTAAGAAAAAATACTGGAGATGATAGAAGACGTACTCATGATATGAATACTGCTTTATGGATACCTGATCTCTTTATGAAAAGAGTTTATGAAAAAGGAAAATGGACTCTTTTTTCTCCAAATAAAGTTCCAGATTTACATGAAAAATATGGTATTACTTTTGAAAATACATATATTGAATACGAGAAAAAAGCTAGAAAAAAACTTATAAAAGAAAGTAAAACGGTATATGCAATTGATTTATGGAGAAAAATACTTTCTATGTTATTTGAAACTGGCCATCCTTGGATAACATTTAAAGATACATGTAATCTACGATCACCACAACAACATTGTGGAGTAATTCATAGCTCTAATCTTTGTACAGAAATAACGTTGAATACATCTTATGATGAAATTGCAGTTTGCAATTTAGGAAGTATTAATCTATCAAATCATGTCATGAATAAAGAATTAAATATTGATAAATTAAAAAATACAATAAATATTGCAATACGTATGCTTGATAATGTCATTGACATTAATTATTATGCTATTCTAAAAGCTCGTAATACTAATATAAAACATAGACCTATTGGCTTAGGAATAATGGGCTTTCAAGACACTCTTTATAAACTTGATATAAATTATGCATCTAAAGATGCTATAGAATTTTCAGATAGCTCTATGGAGCTTATTAGTTATTATGCAATTGAAGCTTCATGTAATTTAGCAAAAGAACGAGGATGTTATTCCAGCTATAAAGGATCATTATGGAGTAAAGGTATATTACCTATAGAAAGTATCAATTTTATAAAACAATCAAGACATAAAAAATATTTTTGTCAAGATCTTTCCCAACATCTTGATTGGAAAACATTAAAAATAAAGATAAAAAATCAAGGAATACGCAATTCTAATATCATAGCAATTGCACCCACTGCGACAATTTCTAATATTTGTGGAGTATCACAATCTATAGAACCAATTTATAAAAATCTTTACGTAAAATCAAATCTATCAGGAGAATTTACTATAATAAATTCTTATCTAGTTAAAGATTTAAAAGATTTAAATTTATGGGATGAAACTATGATAAACGATCTTAAACATTTTAATGGAAGCATCCAAAATATTAAACGTATTCCTGAATTTATAAAAAAACGTTATATGACCGCATTTGAAATTGATCCAATATGGTTAATAGAATCTGCTTCTAGAAGACAAAAATGGATCGATCAATCACAATCATTAAATATATATATTAATAAACCATCTGGAAAAGAAATAGATTTTATATATAAACAAGCATGGATAAAGGGATTAAAAACTACATATTATCTAAGAAGTTCAAGCGCTAGTAGTATTGAAAAATCTACACTTACTAACTATGAATTAAATGCAGTTAAACTAAAAACAATAAAACAACACAAAATATCTTATGAACCTTTTGATTCTAATTGTGAGGTATGTCAATAGGAGAAAATAATGTTATTTATAAAAAATGACAATCAAAATACTAAAAAAAAAATACAAAAAAAATTTAATAAATTTAATAAAATTAATTCAAATAGAATTCATGTTGATGATAAAAAAATTATTAATTGCAGAGCAGATCTTAATCAACTTGTACCACTAAAATATAATTGGGCATGGGAAAAATATTTGTTATCTTGTGCAAATCATTGGATGCCTAATGAAATAAACATGAACAACGATATTATTCTATGGAAAAATCCACAATCATTAAACAATAATGAACGATTAATTATTAAAAGAAGTTTAGGTTTTTTTTCTACTGCTGATTCTTTAGTGGCTAATAATTTAGTACTAGCTATTTATAGACACATTACTAATCCAGAATGTAGACAATACCTACTTAGGCAAGCTTTTGAAGAAGCTTTGCATACACATGCATATCAATATATAGTTGAAAGCTTAGGATTAGATGAATCTGAAATATTTAATATGTATAAAGAAATTCCTTCTGTTTCTAAAAAAGCTGCCTGGGCTTTACCTTTTACACAAAATTTAAGTGATCCTTATTTTAAAACAGGAACATTGAAAAACGATCAAAAATTATTAAATGACCTTATTGCATTTTACATAGTTTTTGAAGGAATATTTTTTTATGTAGGATTTGTTCAAATTCTTTCAATGGGTAGACAAAACAAAATGATTGGTACTTCTGAACAATTTCAATATATTTTAAGAGATGAATCTATGCATATGAATTTTGGAATTGATTTGATCAATCAAATTAAACATGAAAATCCTCATTTATGGACAGAAAATTTTAAAAAACAAATTATTTCATTAATAAATGAAGGAGTAAATCTTGAATATCAATACGCAGTTGATACAATAAAAAATGACATTTTAGGAATGAATATAAAAATGTTCAAAGAATATTTATATTTCATCGCTAATAGAAGACTTAATCAAATTGGATTGCCAATGATATATTCCAATATAAATAATCCATTTCCATGGATGAGTGAAATTATAGATTTAAAAAAAGAAAAAAATTTCTTTGAAACTCGAGTAACAGAATATCAAAGCGGAGGAGTTTTAAATTGGGATGATGATTATTAATATTTAATTTTAAAATTTATATCAAATAATAACAAATTTAACTAACAAAAAATTAGTAAAATAATAAAAAAATTAAATTTTTTAAGAAAATTAAAATTATTATTAATTTATCTTAAGTAAAAATCATCTTATAAAAACACAGTTAATTATCATTAATATATAATAAAATTATTTTCTATAAAATATAAAGGAAATATTTATATATGTATAAAACATACACAATCAAAGATTGCTTCAATAAAAAAAATAAAATAAATAAAATTATTAAAATCAATGGGTGGATTAAAACAAAACGTGATTCTCAAAAAAAATTATCATTTATTGATTTAAATGATGGATCATGTATACAGTCAATACAAATTGTTGCATCTAATAATTTACAAAATTACGAAAAAGAAATTTTAAAATTGACAACTGGTTGCTCAATTAATGTTATAGGTCTTTTAACTTTATCAAAAGGTAAAAAACAAAATATTGAAATTTACGCTAAAGTTATAAAAGTCATAGGATGGATAAAAAATATGGAATATTATCCAATACAAGCAAAATACCATACACTACAATTTTTAAGAAAAATACCTCATCTTAGACCTAGAACTAAAATTATAAGCGCAATTACCAGAATAAGACATTCGTTATCTTTAATTATTCATAATTACTTTCATAAAAAAGGATATTTTTGGATTAATGCACCAATTATAACAACTAATGACTGTGAAGGATCTAGTAAAATGTTTAGAGTAAGTAATTTAGATTTGCTTAAATTACCAAAAACAATGGATGGAAAAATAAACTTTAAAAAAGATTTTTTTGAAAAAGAAACATTCTTAACAGTTTCAACTCAATTAAATACAGAAGCTTATTGCTTATCAATGTCTAAAGTATATACTTTTGGACCAACTTTTAGAGCTGAAAATTCTAATACTAGTAAACATTTATCAGAATTCTGGATGATTGAACCAGAAATAGCATTTGCTTCCTTAAAAGATATTTGTAAAATAAGCAAGAATATTATTTTACATTTATGTAAAAAAATACTAGATGAAAGAGAAGATGAACTAAAATTTCTTAATGATTTTATCGATACAAAATTAATTAATAAATTAGAAAATATTATTAAATTTGGATTCGAAATTATTTCATATACTAATTGTATAAAAATATTAAATAAATCTCAAATCTCATTTCGATATCCCATAAAATGGGGAATTGATTTGCAAACAGAACATGAACGTTACCTTACAGAAAAAATATTCAAGAAACCTATAATAATTACAAATTATCCAAAACAAATTAAAAGTTTTTATATGAGACTTAATAATGATAATAATACAGTAGCAGCTATGGATATGATTTTTCCTAATATTGGAGAAATTATTGGTGGAGGACAAAGAGAAGAACGTATAGAAATACTAGATAATAGAATTCAAGAATGTGGCTTAAATAAAGAACATTATCAATGGTATAGAGATCTTAGAATTTATGGAACAGTACCTCATGCAGGATTTGGTTTAGGTTTTGAAAGACTAATTAGTTTTATCACCGGAATTTATAATGTTCGTGATGTCATACCATTTCCTAGAACTCCAGGCAATGCATATTATTAACTTAATTTTAAATTCTTCATTTTTTATGAAAAATTTTTAAATTTAATTAATTAAGATTGTATTCAATCATTTATTTATAAATAAAATTATTAATATTAATAGTTTCAATAATGTTTTGAATATTTTTATCTGAAGGAAATTTATAACCCATAAACCAATCAAATAAAACTTGATCATCATAATTAATCAATATTTCAAAAAAAAATAATTGTTTATTAGATAATAGAGAAATATTATTATTAACGAATTTTCTAAAAATTAAATCTAATTCAAGTATACCTCTTCTACAACGCCATTTAATTTTTCTGTATCTTTTTGATAAAATACTATTAATCATAAAAATTTGAAACTTGTTTTATTTTTAAAAATTTTATAAAAATAACATATATTACTATGTATCTATATTACTATGAAATCTTATAAAATAGGAAGTCGAATTTTCACATTTTATAAATCTTCTTTACAAAAAGAATTTACATACAAAAAAAATAAAAATTATCTTTTTTGTTTATCTAACTTATCCATATTATCTATATATGGAAAACAATCTTTTAATATGTTACAAAGCCAATTGACTTGTAATTTAAATAAAATTAATTTAAATTTAATGCAAAAAGGAACTATTTGTAATGAAAGAGGACAAATTTCTAGTTGCTTAGATATAATTTTTTGGAAAAATTTTCATTTAATTTTATCTAATGACATGTTAAAAGAAGTTAATATTTTATTAAAAGTACCTGCGCTTTTATCTAATGTAAAAATAAAAAATCAAAATAAATATTATATTTATGGATTTTACCTTGTAAATAAACAAGATTTGCTTCCATTCCATTCATCATTATTGCTAAACATAAAACAAAATAAAATAATTAAAACTAAAAATCTTTTTTGTTACCCTATAAATAAAAAATTATTCATACTGATAATATATAAAAAAAATAAAGATATAATTATTAATGATTTTAAACAATCTAATCAAATTAAAGGCTCTTTATCTTGGCATAGATTACAAATTGAAAATAAAATTTTTTCAATTTGTAAAGAAACAACAAAAATATTTACACCTAATAAACTTAATTTATTACCATCACAATATATATCTTTAAACAAAGGATGTTATAAAGGACAAGAAATTATCAATAAATTATTTTATAAATCTAAAAAAAAATATTTTTTAAAACATTTTATTATCAAAAAAAAAGATAAACCGTTTCCTGGAAAAAAATTTTTTGATTTAAAAAATATAGAGTTAGGAAAATTCGTTGATATATGCCCAATATCATATTCTAAATACTTAACATTAGTCAGTATAAATACAAATAAAAAAATATATTCTATAAAATTAGAAAAATAATACTTTTTTACATATTTAAAAATAATATCTCAATAATATTATATTAACATGTTAAGTAATTATATAAAAAATAGTTATATAAAAAATATTAATCGACTCTATTAAAACTTTTTTAAAAAAATATCGGTTAACGTTAATAATTTACGAATAAACATATAAATCACATTGAAATTATATATAGAGTTCATCTTAAATTTTGATAAAATAATTTTCCAATTATTTATCAAATCAAAATTATAATCAACCCATTGATTTAATGATGTTACTAGATCTTTTTTATTTTTTTTATAAAAATAAATACAATGTGTTACTATTTTTCTTTGTTGTAATTGAATATCTTTTAAAAATTCTTCTCTAATTGAAAAATCTAAATAATTATCTATTGAATATGAAAGAATTTTACTTCTTAACCAATTAAATTTCAAAATTTTTTCTATGTATAAATAGATATCAACAATTTCATTAATATTAATATTAGTTTTATCTTCTACATAAATAACATCTATAAAAGATACTAAAAATTCTAATAGAACACAATCATCTAACAATGATTGTGAAATTTCTAAACTAACATAATTTTGAACAAAAAAAACAGAATTTAACAATTCCTTATATAATAAGGAATTTAATAAATTTGTTTTTATTAATGATAATTTATATTTATAATGTTCAATAATTAAATCTATATTTATATTATTTTTATTTTTATGATTTTCTAAAATCCATCGTATAACTCTATATAATAATCTTATCTGTAAGATATACAAATTATATTTTACACTAAAATATAATACATTATCCAGTTTTTCAATTTTTTTCCATATTTTTTCAAAATTAAAAATATTTTTTGATATCAAATAAGAATATATTATAGAAATAATAGAAGATCCTGTATCATTTTTTATTTGATAAATAAAAGAAAATCCCATATCATTTATAATTGAGTTACTAAGTTGTGTTGATATTATTTCACGTTTTAGCGGATGATTTTCTATATCTTTAAAGTATTTTTTTTGTAAAACAGATGGAAAATAATTTAATAAAATTTTATTAAAAAATAAATTATTATTAATATTTAGTTCTAAAATTGTTTTTTTTAAAAGTATTTTACTATAACTTATTAGAATCGATATTTCTGGTTTTAATAATCCTTTTTTATAAATTTTACGTTTTAATAAATATTTTTTACTAGGCAAAAAATATAAATCCCGTTCAAATTTTTCATTAATTTCCAAAAAATCAATATAATCACTATGCAAATCTACTAATAAATTAGATTGTATATAAAGAATATTAATAATTTTCAATTGATTATTGTGATCTTTTAATATTGATAAAACAACTTCATTTTTAACATTTAACAATAAATCATTACGTTCATTTTTAACTAATTTATGAAAATTATTAATATTATCTAATAAAATTTTAATATTAACTTCCTTATCTGAACAATGAACTCCAGCAACATTATCTATAAAATCTGTATATATTAATCCACCATTTAATGCAAATTCTGTTCTAGCTAATTGAGTTAAACCTAAATTACCTCCCTCACCAATCATTTTACATTTCAAATCTTTTCCGTCAATACGAATCAAATCATTTATCTTATCTTTTACATCGACATGATCTTCATAACTAGATTTTATAAATGTGCCAATACCAGCACTCCATAAAAAATCAACTTTAGACTTTAATAAAATTTTTATTAAATCATTAGGTTCAATAATATTATTATTAATATTAAAAACCTTTTTCATTTCTTTACTGACAGAAATAAATTTTTCAGAACGATTAAAAACTCCACCGCCTTCAGATATTAAATTAACATTATAATCTTTCCAAGTAGAATTAGGTAAATAAAATAATCGTTTACGTTCTTTAAAACTTATTTCTGCATTAGGATTTGGATCTATAAAAATATGAATATGATTAAACGCTCCTAATAAATGAATTTTATTCGATAGTAACATTCCATTTCCAAATACATCTCCAGACATATCTCCTATTCCAATAACTGTAAAATAACTATTATTTATATCAAAATTTATTTCATAGAAATGCGATTTAATTGATTCCCATGCACCCTTAGCAGTAATACCAATTTTTTTATGATTATATCCATTTGAACCTCCAGATGCAAAAGCATCTCCTAACCAAAAACTATATTCATAAGAAATTTTATTAGCAATATCCGAAAAATTTGATGTTCCTTTATCTGCTGCTACAACTAAATAAGCATCATCTTCATCAAAACAAACAACGTTAACAGGTTTAATAATATTACCATTTTTATAATTGTCAGTAATATCTAACATTCCCTTTATAAAATATTTATAACAATCAACTACTTCACATCGATCATTTTTAATTATAAAACCTCCTTTTGCTCCACTAGGAATAATTAATGAATTTTTTATTTGCTGAGTTTTCATTAATCCCAATATTTCCGTTCTAAAATCTTTTTTTCTATCTGACCAACGTATACCTCCTCTAGAAATCTTCCCACCTCTTAAATGAATACCCTCAAATTGAACTGAATAAACAAAAATTTCACAAAAAGGATATGGTTTTGGAATATATGGTATATTTTTACTATCTAATTTAATCGATATATAATTTTTATATAGTTCTTTATTGGTATTATCATATTGATAATAATTAGTCCTTAATGTGTGAATAATGGTTTGTACATACTGTCTAATTACTTTATCTTCTGTTAAATTAGTTATTCTGGATAAATTCTGATATATATCATCTAACAATAATTTATAATAATACTTTCTATTCTTAATATTTGGTTTAAAGCGTAATCTAAATAATTTAATTAGATATTTGGTTAAAAAAATGTTGTGATTCAGTATACGTTCTATAATTTTTTTACTAAAAATAAATTTTATTTGTTTAAAATATTTTGCATACATTCTTAAAATAGATATTTCTCTATAAGATAAATTAGCAGAAAGAATTAATCTATTTAAATTATCATTTTCTACATATCCTAAATAAATATTTTTAAAAGCATCTTGTATCAACCTCTTTGCATAATACATATTAATTTTGATATTCTTATTATTAAGTAGTATTAAATTACTTATCCATATATTTTTATCTTCTCTAAAATTAAAAATATAAGATTGTTCACTGATAATTTGTAATCCAAAATTTTTAATAATATATAAAATATTTGATAATATAATTGAACTATTAAATTTATAAATTTTAAAATAAAAATACTCTTTTTTCTTATTTAAGAATCTATTGAAATTAACTAATAATGAATTTTTTTTTGATAATAATTCAACAAACTGAATATCATCAACAGCTGTTTTTGGTGAAACATCTTTAATATATGATAAAGGAAATATACACTTATATTTTTTATAAAAAATCTTTACTTTTTCCTTATTAAATTTCCTATCTAAAAAATATTTAAAATAATTAATCCAAACTTTTTTAAAATTAATAAATTCTCTTTCAATTTTTTTTAAATTCCATTTCATAAGAAATATGTTTAATAAATAATATTGTATTTAAAAATAAATTTTAACTAATTCCAAATTATAAATCTAGATAAAAATAAATTTAATTCTCATTTATTTTAATAAGATATATTTATTTACGTATTTGATAAAAATATTAATTTTACTAAATTAAATTGAAATATAATTTATTAAATTAACTCTATTAAAAATTAACATGATTTATTATAATTAAAATATAATTTTTTATAAAAATTATAATCCCTTAATTAACTATTTTAATAATATTTAATGATTAATCATAAATTTATACTATTTACTCTAAATATTTTATTAACTTCCATATCTATTGCACAAACTATATTTCCAAATGGATGTAAAAAAAATGGATTTTATTTTAATAATAAAAATTTATTTATAAATATTTCTGGAAAACAATCATTATACTTATTTTATAATTACAGTAAATTTCCTATTAAACTTACTCAAAATAAAGAACAAAAAAAAATAATAAATTTTTTTTTAATAGTTACAACAATTCTTGATTCTATGCATTGGTCCGCTTTTTCTCTAGATACAAAAAATTTTTGTTTTGAATGTTTTATAAAAAAAAATAATATTTTTCATAAAATAAAATGTATAAATGTATTATATATATGTCAATATACAAATGTAAAATTTACTTCTAGTAATTATGGAACTTATTGGGTATCATCCAATAAAAAATTAGAAAATATTATTAAAGAAACAATAAACAAAGGTATTTACTTACATTGGTAAATAATTAATATTATTAATAATATTTATTAAATATAAATAAATTTTTCTTTTAAAGAAAATATATTATAACATTGAATTAAAAATAATAATTTTTTGCTTTATTTTTTATTTTTTTTTTGTAAAATATTATTTTTATAATAAAAAATTATTTAATAATAACATGATACAAACCGCTTCTAGCATGATACAGTTAGGAACTAAAGCATATCCATTTTCATTAATAGACGTTATCAGTGGAAATATTATATCATTTCCACCAAATAATGTAATTATCAATGCGATTGTTTTAATGTTTATATGTAATCATTGCCCATATGTTAAACATATTAATAAAAAATTATCAGAAATATCTTTATTTTATAAAAATAAAAATATAAATTTTTATGCCATTAATTCTAATGATATAAAAAAATACCCAGAAGATTCTCCAGAAAATATGAAAAAAATAGCTATCAAAAATAACTATTCTTTTCCTTATCTTTATGATGAAACACAAAAAGTTGCTAAAATTTATAAAGCAACTTGCACTCCAGATTTTTATATCTTTAATAAAAAATTACTTTTAGTATATAGAGGTCAATTTGACGATTCCAGACCACACAATAATATAAAAGTTACTGGTAAATCTATTAAAAATGCTATTGAAAATCTAATTAATGGGATTCCAATAGATACAAATCAAAAACCAAGTATAGGATGTAATATAAAATGGAAAATTTAATATATAAAATAATTACATATATTCCAAAAAATAGTGTAGAAAAAGTCAAAAAAGCACTTTTTTTATCTGGTGCTGGAAAATTAGGAAATTATAAAGAAGTAAGTTGGCAATGTTTGGGTATTGGTCAGTTTAAACCATTAAAAAATGCAAATCCTACTATCGGAAAAATAAATTCTCTTACTTATGTTAAAGAATATAAAGTAGAAATGATTTGTGAATCTAAATATATTCATAATGCAATAAAAGCACTAAAAACAGTTCATCCATATGAAGAACCAGCATATGAAATAATAAAATTAGAAAAATTTATAAAATAAACATAAATAATAAATAATTATATTGAAATTAAAAAAATTATTAAATTAATAACTTATAAAATTATTTATTCTGAAACAATATTTAAAGATATTTCAGCATGTATATTTTTAAAAAACATTATTTTTACTTTGTAATTCCCTACGTAACGAATTTGTTTTAAAGGTAAAATAATCTCCCGTTTTTTTACATACAACATTTTCTTTTTTAATTGTTTTTGTACATCCAATGCTCGTATAGAACCATATAATTCCGTTTTATTTTTAGTCTTAACTGGAATGGTTAATACTATATTTTTAAATAGTAATGCACGTTTATTCGCATTATCTATAATTTCTTGTTTTCTTTGTTCAAGAAGAACACGTCTTCTTTTAAAAAATTCAATATTACTTTTTGTACAATATATAGCTATTTTTTTAGGAATCAAATAATTCCTAGCATATCCAGAAGATACATTCACTTTATCTCCAATATTTCCAAGATTTTTTACAGTTTTTAATAAAACTATATCCATAATTTATATTCTCCATATTTTAAACTTAAATAAATTTTAATAATTCAATTAAAAATTGTAAATAAAATTTATTATTATTACCAATAATAGTATCTCACAAAATGTGATAATATAAATTATATTTATAATCCATTAAACTTATATATCGTATATAAAATTATTTTCATCTACATAATTCAATAAAAAAAGTTTAGATAAAAAGTACTTTATTCAAAATACTATCTTCTATAGTAAAATTATTATTTTTTTGTATATTAAATTATCTATGATTATCACAATAAGGTAATAAAGCAAGAAATCTAGCATGCTTAATAGCATTAGCTATTTTTCTCTGAATTCTTATAGGAGTACCGCTTATTCTGCTAGGAATAATTTTTCCAGTTTCTGTAATAAAATTTTTTAAAATATTAATATCTTTAAAAGTTAAATTTTCAATTTCTTTATTATTTTTAAATTTATATATTCTCTTTTTTTTATAAGAATTTATTATCATAATAACTTATTACTTATTTCTAATAAATTAAAATACCTTATACATAATTATCCTTTTTAGATAAAAAGGATGGTACTTTTATTACCCTATCTTTTTTTATAATTAAAAATCTAATTATATTTCCATCAAACTTCAAAATATTTTGTATATTATTAATAACTTTCTTATCACATCTAACATACAATAAATAATAATTAGCTTTATATACGTTTCTGATAGTATATGCTAACTGTCTTCTTCCACAATCTTCTTTATAACAAATTTCACCATTCGATTCTAAAACTATCTTTTCATATTTATTTACGATATGAATCAACTGGTCACTTTTATCTGGATGAATTAAAATTACTAATTCATAGTATCTCATATTATTTATATATTCTATATTTTTAAATAATGTAATATTTATAAGAGAATAAATATTATACATTAAAATCAATCGTTATTGTAACATTAATAATTAATTTATACAATCTATTTGTTTATACTAACTAATTTTCTAATAAAATCTTTATTGATACTGAATTTTAGTAAAAATTATAATTTTTTCAATTCATCAATAATTTCTTTAATTCCTTCTTTAGTTAAAGCTGAAATTAAAAAAAATTTATTTTTCCATTTAATCTTATTTATTATATTGCTTATTACATATCTTACATTTTTTTTATCTAAAATTAAATCAATCTTATTAAAAATTAACCAACATAACTTATTGTATAAGTTCATACTATACTTTTTTACTTCATTATTAATAATATTTATAGATTCTATTATTTTATCTTCTCCATAATCATTAAATACACTAAAATCTACTATATGAAATAGTATACGTGTTCGTGATAAATGCTTTAAAAAATTAAAACCAAGACCATATCCATTAGATGATTCTTTAACTAAACCAGGAATGTCTGCTATAATAAATCTTTTACAAAGAGATACAGAAAATGCTCCTAATACTGGATACAATGTAGTGAACGGATAATTTGCTGTTTTAGATTTAGCGTTCGAAATAGCATTTATTAAAGTTGACTTACCAGAATTTGGAAAACCTAACAAACCAATATCTGCCAATATTCTTAATTCCAAACGTAAATAACATTTACTTCCTAATTTACCTAATGTTTTTTGTGTTGGATATCGATTAATACTTGTTTTAAAATGCATATTACCTATTCCATTTTTTCCTCCTTTAACTATTAATAGTAAATCATCCGTAGTTTTTATATCTCCAATCAGTTTATTAGTAATTTTATTAAATACCATAGTTCCAAGAGGAACATAAATAATAAGATTATCTCCAGATTTCCCTGTTTTTCCATTACTCATTCCAGAACAACCATCTTGAGCTTTATAAAATTTTTTATTTCTAAAACTCAGCAAATTATTTAAATTTTTATTTCCTTTTAAATAAATATTACCCCCTTTTCCTCCATCTCCACCATCAGGCCCTCCATGAGAAATATATTTTTCTCTCCTAAAACTCAAACAACCATCTCCTCCTT
Source organism: Candidatus Legionella polyplacis (assembly GCF_002776555.1). Taxonomy (GTDB): domain Bacteria; phylum Pseudomonadota; class Gammaproteobacteria; order Legionellales; family Legionellaceae; genus Legionella_E; species Legionella_E polyplacis. The sequence continues at coordinate 16,308 of NZ_CP021497.1, read as the reverse complement.
TCCCAGATTCAACAACTATAAAAGCTTCATCAACAAATTTCATATTTATTTATTATTTATTAAACAATAATAATTTTATATAAAAAAAGGTCAACTTCATAATTAAATCATAATAAATCAATTTACCGCTGTGTAATGGACACATATATACGTTTTTTTCTTTTACATTTATAAAATGATACTACTCCAAATGCAGTAGAATATAAAGTATGATCTCTACCATATTTAACATATTTACCACAATGAAATTTCGTTCCTCTCTGTCTTAGAATAATATTACCAGGTTTTACTAATTGTCCACCATATACCTTTATTCCAAGATATTTTGGTTTCGAATCTCTACCATTTCTAGTACTGCCTGCAGCCTTCTTATGCGCCATAAATTTATTCCTAACTATTCTTTGTAGTTAATATTTAATACTTGTATTTTAGTACAATACTGTCTATGCCCACAACGCTTTATATAATGTTTTCTACGCTTAAATTTTAATACTGTAATTTTATTATGTCTAGAATGTTCTAAAACCTTTATTTTAACAGAAGAATTTTGCACAAACGGATTTCCAATTAAACATTTATGATCATCAAATATTAATAATACATCTTTAATATTCATTTCTTTTTTAACTTCAACTGATAATAATTCTATGATTAACAAATCTCCTACCTTTATAAAATACTGTTTTCCTCCCAACAAAATTACAGCACGCATATATAATCCTCAAAATCTAAAATATTAACTTTATCTAAAATAAAAATTTAATAATTACTAAAAATTTTACAATAAAAATAAAACTTATTAAAAATCAACATTTTATAAAAATTTTTTAATAATTTCAACTTATTTTAAGTTAAAATATAACATTAAAACTTTTCAATCTATTAAAAATAATAATTAAAATATATTTAATTGGAGATAATATGCTAGATATTATTTTAAAAGCACAACTAAGAAAAAAATTAGGAAAAAGAAATAGTCGTCGCATGCGTAATTTAGAAAAAAAAATACCAGCAATTTTATATGAAAAAAATAAAAAAACCATACACCTTTATTTTTTAGAAAATGAAATATACAAATTTTTAAATAATAAAAATATTAACCTAAATATTTTTAAATTAAAAATAGAAAATACATTATATAACGTAATTATTAAAAATATACAATACCATCCTTATAAACCAATTATTTTACATATAGATTTACAAAATCTATCTGAAAAAAGTATAATTACTACACGAATTCCAATAAAATTCATTAATAAAGAAAAATCAATTGGAGTAAAATTAGGAGGAATCATAACATACTCTATGCATTATATAGAAGTTAAATGTCAAGCTCAATATTTACCGAATTTTATTACCGTAGATTTAGCCAATATAAAACTAGGAGAAACTGTACATTTATTCGATTTAAAATTACCAAAAAAAATTAAATTAACAATTGATACTTCTAATCCAAACCACAATATATCTGTGGTAGGAATAAATGTCATTAAACATCCTAAAACAGAAGAACTTAGTACCGATAAAGAAAATAATAATGATATTAATTTACAAAAAAAATCATGACAATAAAGCTTGTTATAGGATTAAGAAATCCTGGTAAACAATACTCGAAAACTAGACATAATGTTGGAGAATGGTTTATTAAACAATTAATAAAAAAATATAGTATTAATTATAAATATAAAAAAAAATTTAGTAGCGAACTATATACTTTAAATATCAATAACTATATATGTAAAGCATTATTACCTCTAAATTTTATGAATCTAAATGGATTATCAATAAAAGAAATAATAGATTTTTATGATATTCATCCGAACAATATATTAATTTCTTATGATGATATCAAATTATCTGTCGGGAAAATTAAGTTAAAATTTGGAGGAAGTCATGAAGGACATAATGGAATGAAAAACGTAATAAATACTCTAGGTAACAAAAAATTTTATAGAATACGTTTAGGAATTAAATCATTCATATATAAACGTGAAACATTACAACATTATGTTTTAAATGAACCAACATTATTTGAAAAAAAACTTATTTTAAAAGCTATTTTAAAAGGAATCAATATGTTTTTATCTATTATAAAAATAAAAACATTAATATAAAAAAAATAAACATAAATTTGAAATTAACAAATTTCAATAAAATTAAAAATTTTTTGTTTTAAATTAACATACTTTTTAAAATAAAAACAAATAACTATTAATTTTATAAAAATCAATTATGAATTATAAATGTGGAATAATTGGATTGCCTAATGTAGGTAAATCAACATTATTTAATTTAATTACACAGTCTAACGCTAATACTGATAATTATTTATTTTGTACAATAAAACCTAATATTGCTACTGCTCAAATATTTGATTTAAGATTATTAAAAATAAAAAAAATAATAAAACCTAAAAAAATAAAATTTTCAAATATAACATTTATCGATATTGCAGGACTTATTAAAGGAGCTTCGAAAGGAGATGGATTGGGAAATCAATTTTTATCTAATATAAGAAATGTACATACTATTATTCATGTTGTACGTTGTTTTATTGATGAAAAAATTATTCATTATAATAATATTATCAATCCGATAAATGATATTGAAATTATTAATATGGAATTAATATTTTCTGATATCAATACTATTGATAATGCATTAAATAAAATTAAAAATATTAATAACAAAGAAACTTTTTTTCAAAAAAATACATTAGAAAAAATAAAAAAATATTTAAATGCCGGATTTCCAATAAGAAATTTAAAATTAAATTTTCAAGAAAAAAAAATTATTCATAACTTATATCTATTAACTTATAAACCTATTATTTATATAGCTAATCTTTCTAATAAAGATCATTTTAAAAATAAAAACCATGATTTTTTAAAAAAAATAATAGAATTTGCAAAAACAGAAAACACAATATGTATTCCTATAGATATACAAACGCAATTCAAATTAGAAAATTCAAATAAAAATAATAAAAACGAAATTATTATAAATAATAAAAAAAAATCTATATCAAATAAAGATAATATTATACATGCAGTATATAAATCGCTTGAACTTTGTACCTACTACACAATAAATAAAAAAGAAGCTCATGCTTGGATTATAAAAAAACAAAATACTGCTATTCAAGCTGCGAAAAATGTTCATAGTGATTTTAAAAAAGGCTTTATTCGAGTAGAAATTATATCTTATATAGATTTAATAACTTATAAAGACTATAAAATAATTAAATCCATTGGAAAATTAAAAATAGAAGGAAAATGTTATACCATACAAGATGGGGATATCGTATATTTTCATTACAATATTTAATAAAAATTCAAATGACAATTACTTATATAAAAACATTAGTCCATAAAGATCTGAATAGAGTCAATAAACTAATATTAAGTAAATTACATTCTAAAATTAAATTAATTAATAATTTAACAAAATATATAATTAAAAATGGAGGAAAACGTTTAAGACCATTATTAGTTCTACTATCTAGTCATTCTTGTGGATATAAAGGATTAAATCATATAAAATTAGCAGCAATGATCGAATTTTTTCATACAGCTACATTATTGCATGATGATGTAATTGACGAATCTTCATTAAGAAGAGGACATGAAACAGCAAATCAAATATGGGGAAGCAAAGCTAGTATTTTAGTAGGAGATTATTTATTTACACAAACTATACAAATTATGGTCGACGTAAATCATCCTAAAATACTAAAATTATTATCAGATACTTCATATCAAATAAGTTGTGGAGAAATCAAACAATTAACTAATCAATACAATATTTCATTATCAATTACAGAATATTTTGATATTATTAAAAAAAAAACAGCATTGCTATTTGCAACATCAGCAGCAATTGGTGCATTCATTAGTAACTCTCGTAAAAAAATTATAAAAAATCTATACAATTATGGATTACATTTAGGAAATGCTTTTCAATTAATCGATGATGCACTGGATTATTCTTTAGAAACAGAAATAGCAGGAAAAAATATTGGAAAAGATTTTCTTCATGGAAAAATTACCTTTCCATTACTATACGCATTAAAATTTGGAACAAAAAAACAAAAAAAAGTAATTTGTCAAAATATTAAAGAAAGAAACTTAAAAAATTTTAATAAAATATTAATTATAATCAAAAAAACAAAAGCTATAGAAGCAACAAAAAAATATGCAAAAACTGAAATATTACGAGCTATTTCATATCTAAAATATGTACCAGAAAGCATTTATAAAAACGCGTTAAAAAAACTTGCATATTTTTCTTTAAACAGAAATTATTAAATTTATATATTTATTATTTCTTTAATAAAAACATTGTTGAAATAAAATTCTTAATTTTATAAAATGAAAATATAACAATATTTTTTACGTATATTAAACTAATTTTTATTTTCTAAATAAAATCTTGCTCTTATAAAATGATTTATTATTTATCAAATGTACATTTTAAAAAAATGTTTTTTATAAACATTATCGAAATATTACTTATCATGTGGATAATAAATTACCAATTTAAACAAAAATTTTTTATAAAAAAAAATTTAAATAAATTTAAAATAAATATTGAAAATCAATATAAAAACATTGAAATTAATCTACAAACTGTTTACTGCAAAATACAAAAAGATATTTATGAAATCATAACAGAAAAAAAAATAAATATACTAAACGACATTAATCGTATAATTAAACAAGAAACCAAAAATATATTTGATCAAATAAATTATAATTTTACTCAATACACAAACCTATTATCATCTAATTTTCATTTGATTAATCAAGAAATACATTTAAATTTCAAAAATTTAATACAACAAGTAGATTATAAATTGACTAATGAACTAAATAAAAATACTCCAATTTTTACTAATATAATGCAACAACTTACTATAATTGATGAAGCACAAAAAAAAATATCAAAATTATCAATGAACATTATTAATATACAAGATATTTTAATAGATAAAAAATCTAGAGGACTTTTCGGAGAAATCCAACTAAACACTCTAATAGCTAATACAATTCCAAAAAATCATTATCAGACCCAATATACTTTAAGTAATCAAAAAAGAGCTGATTGTATATTATTTATGCCAGAACCTAATGGACATATAGTAATTGATGCTAAATTTCCGTTAGAAACTTATAAAAAATTAATGAACAACAATTTTTCTGAAATAGAAAAAAAAAATCTTAAACAACAATTTAAACAAGATGTACAAAAACATATTAAAGATATTGCAGAAAAATATATCGTATTAAATGAAACAACAGATAGTGCTATAATGTTTATACCATCAGAATCAATATTTTCTGAAATTCATGCAAACTATCCAGAAATCATTAACCTATCACATCGTTTACGAGTTTGGATTACTTCTCCTACAACTTTGATGGCAATTTTAACAACAGCAAGAACAATTTTAAAAGACATCGATACAAAAAAACAAACACATATCATTAAAAAACATTTAGAAATTCTTTCTTACGATTTTCAACGTTTCGAACAACGTATGGATAAACTTTCTAAACATATTAATTTGGCATGCCAAGACACTAATGAAATACATATATCATCTAAAAAAATTAGCAAAAGATTTAAAAAAATTGAATCAGTAGAAATAGAATTAACAAAAAAATAAAGATTTTTTTCACTTCATAAAATATCTAAATATTAATTTAACCATATTAAAAATAAAATATAAATAACAAATATATATTCATTATACATTATATTAAAAAATATAATAAGTATTTAATAAATATATTAAATTTATAAAATTTCTTTTTTATAAAAATATTTTATATTTATATTATAATTTATATAATTATTTAATTTTAAATTAAATAAATTTAAAAACATAATGAATCAATGATTTATTTATAATTATTAGTAATAATATTTAATATATTTAAAATGACAATGATTCCACTAATAAAAATTAAACATCTTTCAAAATCTTATGAAAAAAAAATTATTATAAATAATCTTAACTTATCTGTATTTCATGGTGAATTCCTAACTTTATTAGGACCATCCGGATGCGGTAAAACTACTCTATTACGTTTAATTTCTGGATTTGAAAATCCGTCCTCTGGAGATATTTTTATTAACGAAAAAAAAATTAACACTGTTCCACCTCAACAACGTGAAATACACACAGTATTTCAAAATTATGCTTTATTTAATCACCTATCTGTTCAAGATAACATAGCTTTTGCACTACACTGTAAAAATATAAAAAAAAAAGAAATTATTAATCGTGTTAATAAAATATTACAACTAGTAAAATTAGAAAATTTTGCAAAAAACAATATAAAAAATTTAAGTGGAGGGCAAAAACAAAGAGTAGCCATTGCTAGAGCAATTATTGATCATCCAAAAGTATTACTATTAGATGAACCATTAAGTTCACTTGACTATCATCTTAGAAAGAATATGCAATACGAATTAAAAAAATTACAAAAAAAGTTAAAAATAACTTTTATATTTGTTACACATGACCAAGAAGAAGCATTATCTATTTCTGATCGAATTGCTATTCTTAATTGTGGAAAAATAGAACAAATAGGTACTCCAAAAGAAATTTATAAATCGCCTGTTAATATTTATGTTGCAAAATTTATAGGAGACACAAATATTTTTTTTATAAAAGTCTTAAAAATTAATAAAAATACTTTTATAACAAAAATAGAATCTATAATATTATCTTTTATAAATATAAATAATTATAAACTCAATGATTATCTTTATCTTATAATAAGACCAGAAAATATTTTCTTATCAAGATCTAAAATAATACAAAAGAAAAATATTACAAATATAAATATTTTACCTGGTAAAATTATAGACATAATATACAAAGGATCAATAATAAATTTTAAAGTTTTATTGAATTCAGGAAAGATTATAAATACTATTAAAATTTTTAATGAAAATAATGAGTCATCAAAATACTGCATAAACCAAAAAATTTGGATTTATTGGTTTTTAGGAAACGAAATTCTACTTCCATATGAAAAAAATTTTTAAATTTATACCGATATACTTCATTTATATTTGGCTTATTTTTTTTGCTATTTTCCCACTAAGTTTAATGTTTATTATTAGTTTTTTCACTAAAAATAGTATAAATTTATTTTCTTTACCACTAACTTTTAATAATTATAAAGAATTATTTCTTCCAATATTTGCAAAAATTTTTTTTAAATCATTATTTATTGCTTTATTGACTACAATATTATGCTTAACTATTGCTTATCCATTTAGTTATATACTTGTAAAATCAAAGTATCAGTCTTTACTGTTAATATTTATTATTATACCATTTTGGACTAACTCATTAATACGTACTTATTCATTAATAGCAATATTTAAATGTAAAGGAATTATTAATAATGTACTGTTTTATTTACATATAATTAAAACACCTTTACATATATTATATTCTAATTATGCAGTATTAATAGGACTAGTTTATAACCTATTGCCATTTATGGTTTTACCATTGTTTACAAATATGAAACATTTTAATTTTGAACTTATCGATGCAGCTAAAGATTTAGGAGCCAATAAATGGGTTGTATTTTATTACATTTTTCTTCCAAATACAATCCCTGGAATTATATCTGGATGTTTATTAGTTTTTTTACCATCTATGACACTATTTTATATTCCAAATATCCTTGGAGGAGCGAAATCAATGCTATTGGGAAATTTTATTCAAAACCAATTTTTATCATTAGAAAATTGGCCAAAAGGATCAGCAACTAACATAATATTAAGTATTTTTTCCATAATAATATTCATATTTTACCATTATAAAAATAATAAAAAATAAAATGAAATTCGCTATACAAAAAATATACATTATAACTATTTATTTTTTTTTATATTTTCCAATATTAATATTAATAATTTATTCGATAAATGATTCTAAATTTTCTTTACAATGGCATGGATTAACTTTTAAATGGTACAAAAAACTTTTCCAAGATCATATTTTATGGATATCTTTTATCAATTCTATAAAATTAGGATTAAGTTCCTCCATTATTACTACCATAATAGCTTTTTTTACATGTATTTATTTATTTTTTCACACAAACTATCATCATTATACTATACATATAACATTAATTGTGCTAATGATCATTCCTGATTTAATATTCGGGATTTCTTTACTATTATTTTTTCGTATCATCTTTATTCCACTTGGTTTTATTAGTTTATTAATAGCACATATTACTTTCTGTTTGCCTCCTTCTATTTTGATAATTAACAATTATCTTAATAGTATCGATTCTAATATATATTTTGGAGCCATTGATTTAGGGGCTACACAATTAATTATAATAAAAAAAATACTATTTCCTATATTATGGCCATCAATATTAATTTCTATACTATTATGTTTTACAATTTCTATCGATGATGTTATTATTAGTTATTTTTTAACAGGACCAAACTTTAATTTATTATCATTAACAATTTATTCTTTAGCTAGAACAGGCATTACTCCAGAAATTAATGCATTATGCTCCATTACTATTGGAATATCTATAATAATAACATTTATAGTTTCTTACTTATTTTACAATCAATTTAAATGAAAAATATTATTATATTATTTTTACTGATTGTTATTAGCAACAGCGTTTTCGCAAAAAAATCAATAATTAATATTTATATTTGGGGAGGAGAAATACCTGAATCAATAATACAAAAATTTGAAAAAGAAACCGGTATTCAAGTTAATTTCTCTACTTATGATAACAATGAAACTATGTATACAAAACTAAAAACAAGTAAGTCAAATATATATGATATTATTTTGCCTTCTTCTTATTTCGTAGAAAGAATGAAAATACAAGGTATGCTACAACATATAAACCATCAACAATTACCAAACCTTAAAAATCTTGATCATCATTTTTTACATCATTATTACGATTTTAATAATCAATACAGTGTACCTATCACATGGGGAGCTACTGGAATATTCTATAATAATACAAAGATAAATTCACCACTTAATTCTTGGAAAAATCTTTGGAATAAAACCTGGAAAAATCAATTAATATTACTTGATGATTCTCGTGAAATATTTTCTATATCACTAATTAGTTTAGGGTACAATCCAAATGATAAAAATCCAAATCATATAAAACAAGCTTTTAAACATCTATTAAAACTTATACCAAACATAAAATTATTTGCAAGTGATAATATACAATCTATCATTGTTGATGAAGACGCCATTATAGGTGCAGTTTGGAACTCTGATATTCTAAAATCTAAAAAAGAAAATAAACATATTAAATTTTATTATCCAAAAGAAGGATTTATTGTATGGATAGATTGTTTAGCAATTCCTAAAAATCCTCCTCATATAAAAGAGGCATATAAATTCATCAATTTTATACTCAAACCAGATATTAGTAAACAAATTACTTTAATTGAAGGTTTAGCCACTACGAATTATAAAAGTTTTATATCTTTACCAAAAGATATTAAAATAAACTCAATTATTTATCCATCTAATAAAATACTAAATCGAGCTTACTTTCAACGTGATCTAGGAGAAAAAACTTTAAAGTTATATAATGAATATTGGCAAGAATTAAAAATGTCATTTTAACATAACAATTAAGTTTTCAATTATTAAACAATAATTTTTATAATAAAAAAACTAATGTTTATTTTGATGATAAAAGCGAGCTGCAAGAATAAAATGTTTAAAAATTGGATGACTATTTCTAGGAGTAGATAAAAATTCTGGATGAAATTGACATCCAATAAACCAAGGATGATTAGGTATTTCAATAACTTCAACTAAATTATCCATAACTGAATATCCAGAAATTAATAACCCATTTTTCTTTAAATCTACAATATATTTATCATTAATTTCATATTTATGCCTATGTCTCTCAATAATTTCTAATTTATTATATATTTTATATATAAGAGAATTTTTTTTTAATTTACATAACTGGGCACCTAATCGCATTTTACCATTTAAAATATTATTATTACTATCTATGCTAACATTATTATAAATTTTATCATGCTTATAATGAAAATTTTTATCTATCAAGACAATTACCGGATGAAGCGTATTTTTATCAAATTCTGTTGAATTAGCCATATACAATCCTACTACATTTCTAGCAAATTCAATTACAGCTATTTGCATTCCTAAACAAATTCCTAAGAATGGTATTTTAAATTTCCTAGCATAACGAACTGCTATAATTTTTCCATTTATCCCTCTATCTCCAAATCCACCTGGAACTAAAATTCCATCTAACATAGAAAAAAATAATTTATCTTGATCATCCTTTATTAAATTTGCATCAATATAAATAATATCAATCTTAGTTTTTGTATGAATTCCAGCATGTAACAAAGCTTCATTAACAGATTTATAAGCATCATTCAATTTTATATATTTTCCAACTATACCAATTTTTACAGTCATTGTTTGATATGACTGAGCTTTCACAACATTTTTCCAATCTTTTAAATCTGTTTGTTTTAATTTTAATTTTAATTTTTTTTCTACTACTTTATCTAAACCTTGTTTATGTAATAACAATGGTATTTTATAAATGTTATTAACATCTTTCAAAGAAAAAACACTATTTTTCTCAATATTAGCGAACAAAGCAATTTTCTGTTTTTCATAAAATGATAATGATTTTCTTGACCTGGCAATTAATATATCAGGTTGTATTCCAATAGAACGTAATTCTTTAACTGAATGCTGAGTTGGTTTCGTTTTTATTTCTCCAGATGAAATAATATATGGAACAAGAGTTAAATGTATAAACAATGATTTTTCTACTCCTAACTCCATTCTCATTTGGCGAATAGCTTCTAAAAAAGGCAATGATTCTATATCTCCAACTGTACCACCTATTTCAACTATAACTATTTTAAATCCCTGAGAACCTTTTCTAATAAAATATTTAATTTCGTCAGTAATATGGGGTATAACTTGAACTGTATCACCTAAATAATCTCCTCTTCTTTCCTTTTTAATAACAGATTCATAAATCTTTCCAGAAGTAAAATTATTAAGTTTAGTCATAGTAGTTTTAACAAATCGCTCATAATGACCTAAATCTAAATCTGTTTCTGCTCCATCATGAGTTACAAAAATTTCTCCATGTTGAAAAGGATTCATAGTTCCAGGATCAACATTAATATAAGGATCTAATTTGATTAACGTAATAGAAGCACCTCTAGCTTCAAGAATAGCTGAAAGTGAAGCAGAAGTAATTCCTTTTCCTAAAGAAGAAACAACACCTCCTGTAACAAATATGTAATTTGTCATACAAAATTTATTTTATAAAATAAATATATTGATAATTAATTTCGTATTTTAAATAAAAATATGTTAAAACAATATTAATTTTATTTACAAAAACTTATTTGGATAAAATCCAAACCTAAAAATTCAAAAATAACAATCATTATTAATTTTAATATTTTAAAAAAAATCATTTATTTTATTTTTAACAAATGTCCTAATTTTTTTTGTTTTGTTTTTAAATAAATCCTATTATCATCCGTTGCATTAATAACTAATGGTAAACGTTCAACAATATTAATACCATATTTTTCTAAAGATATAACTTTTTCAGGATTATTAGTTAATAATCTTATTTTATTAAAATTTAAATATTTTAATATTTGAAAAGCTACAGAATAATCACGATTATCTGCTGGTAAACCTAATTTTAAATTAGCCTCCACTGTGTCATATCCTTTTTCTTGAAGTGCATATGCTTTTAATTTGTTAGATAAACCAATACCCCTTCCTTCCTGTCTTAAATAAATCAAAATCCCTCCCTTATAATTAATTTCATATAAAGCCTTATTTAATTGCATTCCACAATCACATTTGCATGATCCAAATACATCTCCAGTAATACATTCAGAATGAATACGAACCAACGGAATTTCATCATGTAATTCTGATAATTTCGTTAATATAAAATGTTCATTATTATCTATAATATTAGAATATATTGTCATAAAAAATTCTCCATAATTTTTTAATGGCAAACGAATCGTTTGTATTTCAGAAATTAATTTCTCATTTCTAATTCTATAATCAATAAGATCACGAATATTTACAAGATTTATATCATATTTTTTTGAAAAAAGAATTAAATCATTAAGTCTACTCATTGTTCCATCTTCATTAATAATTTCACAAATAACAGAAGCAGGTCTTAATCCAGCCAATTTTACTAAATCTATACTAGCTTCAGTTTGACCAGCTCTATCCAATACACCATTTTTCCTAGCCAATAGAGGAAAAACATGTCCTGGAGAAATAATGTCATCCGATTTACTTAATTCAGATACCGCTACTCTAATAGTATGAGCTCTATCATAAGCCGATATACCAGTAGACACCCCATGAGCTGCTTCTATAGAAACAGTAAAAGCAGTACCATACGGAGATTTATTGTCATTTACCATCATTGGCAATTTAAATTTATCTACTAATGAACGATCCATAGGCATACAAATTAATCCTTTTCCAAATTTGCTCATAAAATTAATTATTTCAGGAGTAACAAATTCAGCAGCAACAACCAAATCTCCCTCATTTTCTCTATTTTCATCATCCATTAAAATAATCATTTTCCCAGATTTCAAAACCATTAAAGCTTGATCTATACTTATAAAAGGATTTTTCATACTATAACTACTCCTAAATCTCTATAAAATTTCTTAATTTAACATAAAACATAGCATATACCTATTTATTAGAATATTTTCTATGACGTTTTAAATAATAACTATTTACTTATTTATAACATATAGCAAATTTTTTACTTTAAAAATAAAATATACTTTATTTTAACTCAAATCTTCTTACTCTTTTAGCTACATTATTTAATACACCATTTATATAACGATAACCTTCATTAGAACCAAATTCTTTATTTAATAATATAGATTCACTTAAAATAACTTTATAAGGTATATTAACACAATAAATCAATTCAAATGTTCCTATTCTTAATGTTGTTAATTCAATTGGAGTTAAACTTTTAATAGATCTATCAAGATACATTATTAAATAACCCTCTATAATCTTTAATGAACTTACTATTCCAAATAATAAATATCGAAAATACAATATATCTATTTTTTCTGAATCATAAAAAGTACGAAATTGCAATTCAATATCTTTAATATAATATTTAGACATTAACCATTGATAAAGAGCCTGTAAAACTAATCTTCTTGATTGTCTTCTTTTAAAAAAAATTATTTTTTTCAATATTTTATTCTAAAATATAAACATATTTTCTATATATAACTACTATTATTAGTACATACCATGTTGACTAGAATTTTCACATTAATATATGTTAATTAACATAATAATTACACACACAATTTAATAATTTTAAAAAATATATAAATATCAAAAATACTTAAAAGGTATAATACATAATACTCTTTATAAGTATCTAAAATTAATTAAAAATATTTATTTAAAATATTATACATAGATAAAGCACAATCTACTACTTCTCTTCCTTTATATCCAAGTTTTCCATCAATACGTTCCAAAGCCTGTTTCTCATTATCAGTAGTTAAAATACCAAAAATTACTGGTATATTAAAAGTAATAGATATTTTTTGACATCCATAACTAACTTGCTGACAAACATAATTATAATGATCCGTACTTCCTTTAATAACCGAACCTAAAGTAATAATAACTTTTACTTTATTACTAATTGCTAATTTTTTTACAATTAATGGAATTTCAATTGCTCCAGGAACTTCAATTAAAATTATATCTTTTTTAAAGAAACCTAATTCATCCATATAAGATAATGTACTATTTTTTAATAGTGAAGTAATCTTATAATTAAAGCAACTTACCACTACTCCTACAGGAAAAGATTTAATCAAACTAATATTTACTTTTTCATTTCTCATTTTTATTATTACCTATAATAGATCAATACATAAATAAATGTATATATTACTTCTAAATTACCTTTAAATAATAAATTTAATATATAAAGGTTAATTATACTTCAATTGATTCATTTTTATAATATTTAATGTTTTTAACTGATGCAATACTATTCTAGTTAAATAATCAAATTCAACATTTAAATACTGACCTAACTTAAAATAATTAATTGTAGTAACCTTTAATGTATGAGGAATTAACATTAATTTAATATTTCCATCTACAATATTATTAATTGTTAAACTTACTCCATCTAAAGCAATACTTCCCTTTATAAAAACATAAGGTAAAAAAGAACTAGAAAAATCTCCAATCATTAATTCTACACAATTCTCAAAAATATTTTTTTTCTTTACTATAGCAACCGCATCTATATGTCCTGTTAAATAATGACCACCAAATCTTCCAGATGCTGACATAGCACGTTCAAGATTAACAATATCTCCAACCTTTAATTTCTTTAATGTAGTACAATATAATGTTTCAGGAGAAACATCAAAAATCAAAAAACCTTCTTTTTTTCTAGAAAATAACGTTAAACATACTCCATTAACAGATATACTTTCTCCTACGCATAAATCATCAAATTTTGATTTAATAATTAAACGTCTTGTATATTTTTTAATAATATTACAAACTACTCTTCCTCTACTTTCAATTATACCTGTAAACATATTATTATCTTCCTTATATTATAAAAATATTAATATCTTATTATATTTGAATATATAAACCTTACAAATTATTTTAAATTAACATTTAAAATGTTAAATAATATTATACATATTTCATACAATAAAAAATAAAAACTTTTAAAGATATTATTTATTTATCATTAATCTTTAAATTATAAATTAAATATATAAAATATATTTTCTAAATAATACCACAAACAAAGCTGCAAAAAGATCATCCATCATTATACCTAATCCATTTTTAATATTATAATCAATAAAAAAAATTGGGATAGGCTTTAATATATCAAATAACCTAAATAAAAATAAACCTATTGTTATATCACATATATTATTTGTAAAACTTGCTAACATCGATATAAAATAACCAACAATTTCATCAAAAACAATTCTTTTATCATCATATAACCCAGTAATATTAGAAATATTATCAGTAATAAAAATACCAATAAAAAAAAAATATGCATAACAAGAAATATAATTTTAAAGAACAAAATGATACTAAAAACAAATATATAGGAATCGAAAACGCAGTAGCAAAGCTGCCAGGTGCTTTAGGAATAAATCCACTTCCAAAACCGAATCCAAAAAAATAAGTTATAATATTAAAAAAATTTTTCACTATAAAATAATTTCAAAAAAAATAAATTAACTATATATCTAAATCTTCTTAAAAAAATAATATTTTAAAAAAATTCTTTAATTCCACTCTACACAAAGAATAGCATTATCTTTTTTTATTTTCCAATATATTTTTTTTGATCTATAAAAATCAATTTGTTTTTGAAATGCCGAAATAGTTTTTCCTAATAATAATCTAGGAGATATATAAATATAAGTACGTTGTACCAAATTATAGTAATGTAAATTAGAAAATAATCTACCACCTGCCTCCACCCAAACATCATGGTATCCTATTTGTCCTAAATGACTAATAACAGCTTTTATATCTAAAAAATTAGAACTTTTTTTAACAGGATAATAATAACAATTATCAATAATATTTTTTATATCGTACTTAATATTATAATATATATGACAACACTTCGCATTATAAAAAACTCTCATATCTTTATTTAAAGATAACGAACTGTCTAATATAGCTATAGGTTTTTTAATATTTTTATTTCTTAGTCTAACATTTAATAACGGATTATCTCGTTTTATAGTATTTGATGTAGTTAATATCACATCACTATATAAACGTTGTTTATGAGTAAATTCTGAACATAACTTATTAGAAATCAAACATCGTTTTCGATCTTTCAGAAATGAAATTTTTCCATTTAATGACTGTGCTATTTTTACAGTAATCCATGGTTTTTTATTTTTAACCCAATAATTATAACTTTTATAAAAAGAATTAATTTCTTCCATAGGAAGATATATAACTTTAATACCAGCATTTTGCAAAATTTTAGATGTATCATTTTTTTTTACAATGAAATTTGGATCAGAAAAACCATATACTACTTTATACACACCATAAGCTATAATAGCATTAACACATGGTGGAGTCTTCCCCCAATGATTGCAAGGCTCTAATGTAACATACATTGTTAA